>JAGXSS010000039.1 GCA_018334055.1 Peptococcaceae bacterium | reverse complement strand
TAGCAAGGAGTCCGTGGCGGCCTCCAATACTAGGTGAGCCTCCCTGCCGTCTGTGGTTACGCTAACAACAACAAAGCCCTCTAGTAGGAGTGGCTCCCCTGTACGGTCAAATACAATGATGTCCACAATGTCCCCGTCGGTAATTTTTGCGGTTTCTGGCACTGGTAGAGATATGGTGATGAGTCCGTTCCCCTCCTGTAACCTCTTTCTCTCCCTGCCGACACTCTCCAGAGGAATAAGATCTCCCGTAGCCCTGCCCATGGTTGTTACCATGCCAACTACCTCTCCTTTCGTAGAAGCCATGCCCACCGCCAGTGTCGAGGACGCGGGTATTTGTTCTGTACCTAGCATTCCTGTCGAGATAATTGTGCCCATCGGAATGTCTTGTCTCGCCACCACCACTTGGCGCGTAGCCTCCTGCCCCTGCAGAAACAGAAACGCGGTCAGCGCAAAAACAACGCTTGCGATCATAGCGATTTTGATTGTTTTTTTCAAAGAAACCCCTCTCTCCTGTTTTTTTGGCAAAACAAAAAGGCCCGCGCGGCCTTCTGGGCTTATCCTCGTATCCGCTAAAACCTAGGCTGGTTGGGAGAGACACTATTTCCCAGGGACTCTCCTGACCATGTCCACTGGGAGAATGTACCGAGAGAGGACCGGAACCAGGGCGAACATATTTTCACGCGTCATCTCCAAAAAAACCGACACAAATCCGTGCGCCCGCGCCCCAGGATTCTCATAGTCGATTTTGGCAACCACCCAATCTTCCCTGAGGGTTATGTTTGGTCTGTCGAAAAACCTCAGGGTGACGTCCACCACGTCCCCAATCTGAAGATTGCCGGCGGTCTCCCAAGACACCCCAAATTCGAGAAAAGAGTGCCCCCGCCTCGGGACACGGGGCTTCGGCCTAACACTTGCCACGTCCGCGGGAGAAATGATGTCTCCTCGTGCTTTGTTGACGGTGAGGTACTTTCCCCAAATGTGTTCTAAGGTGTGTGTGGCTCCGCTCGGAACGGTAGCGATAGGCCACAACTTTAACCGTGCCATTGCGAATTGCCCTTCCCCCTCGATGCGCGTCCCCGGGCTAAGGTAGACGCTCGCCACCGCCACCCAGGTATAGTGCGCTTCTATCATTGGGATGCCCACCACTACGATAGCTGCCACGAGGACTAAGACCATAACAATCCCAACACCAACCATAACCGCTCTAAACAATCCGGACACCTCCTTGTACGCTTTGGGATTGGGAGAGAAATAAAAATAATAAATAAATCGTCGTCGCGGTTGAGGATATGTGGGCAACGTCGCTACGTTGTCCAAGCAGCTGTGGAGTCTGTGGATAACTCGTTAAAGTTATCCATCAGAATCCATGGATGCGCCATATCCGCAACCTGCTAGTTTTGTTTTTGGACGCGCTCCGCCCCACTATGAAATTTCATAGTTTTGTCTTTTTCCCGTATTCGCCGCAATTGTTTGTGCACCACCTGAATGCTAGTCCCTAGAGTGGCGGCCGCTTCGTCTGCCGTTCGCAGTTCGCTATAACACAAACGGTATAGTTTCTGTTGCTGGGGACTCAGTCCTATGGGTGTGTTTTGTTGTCGCTGCTCCCGGATTTTCCAAATCTTCTGGACGGCCTGCCTATAAATGTTATACACTGCTGGTACGGTGAGGGTCAAGGCCTCCGCGATGTCTTTGTAGGAGTATTTTTGTCGCAATGTTGCCACTTCGCGTTGTCGACCAAACAACAACTGCAGCTCGCTCTCGCTGAGCGTTTCCCAGTCGAAGCGCATCTTTTTGTGTAGTTCTTTCAGGACTGTCCTAGTGCTTGCGAACATCGACCCAAGAATTTCCCAGTCCGCGGTGTCCTCCGCTTTCGTTCGAGCGTGCTGCAGGGCATCGGCATCGTCCTTGTACTGCCCGATCATTTCAGACCAACTCAGCCGGCTCATTGCGCGTGGCTGTGGCCGACTCGAATACCGTCTGGCACGTGCGCCGCCTGCGCCTTCATTCTCAGTTTCAGATGCTGAACCCCTTGTCTGTAGCTCTTAGCCTCACACACGACTATCCGGCACGATCCTAGGACCCTGTCTACTATGCGTTCGCCTACTCGTGCAGCCAACTCGTCTAGGTTTAGGTTAGTGGTGTAGATGGTTGGGCGCATATGTCGGTATCGTGCATCTATGACCGTGTAGAGCCTGTCCGCTACCCATTCAGTGGGTTTTTCAGCTCCCATGTCGTCTAATACCAGTAAATCAACTGTGATGAGTTCGTCCAATATCCTGCTCTCTGACCCGTACCCGTCGTAGGTAGCTCTAATTTTCGCTAAAGTTTCCGGTACGTTTGCATAACGACACGTGTATTCTTGCCGTAACATTCGATTACAGATGGCCGCCGCTATGTGGCTCTTGCCCGCACCGTAACTACCCATGACAAACAGTCCACTGGTCATGTCAAACGCCAACGCCGCCTCTACCATATCCTCTGTGCCCGGTCTGCGCTCAAACGTCTCAAGGTCTGCGTTCTCAAACATCGGGTTCAGTCCCGCTTTTGCGCGGTTCTTGCTAATGGCGCACTCACTTAGCACGCGCAGCCTATCTGCTGTTTTGGTGAGCATGGTTCTGTTGACGCATTCGCATGGAGCGTAGATACGGACTATGTTGCTGAATATATGCCTGGTCCGCTCGTTGATGTCGGCACCACAGATCCCACAACGCCCATTTATCATGCCGTGCTCCCACTCGCTGCGCAGTTCTTTAATGCCAATGAGGATGTCGATCCTCTCCATAAGTCCTATGTCCGTCAGCAGGTCACCCAACCACGTCTGCAAATCGTCCGGTCCGGTATTTGCTTGTGCCTGTAGCCTGTTCAGGATTTCTCGGTATCTCATTGGGCCGACCTCCTTCCAAGGGTTTAAGGTGGTCAACAAAAGGTTTGTTTGCGCCCAAAAAGGTTTTGGCTTGCTTGATGAACCGCTGTTCTTTGCCAACAACCTCCTTGGCGTACTCTCTTGCGGCGGCAATCAGGTCGGCTGACTTGTGTTTTTCTTTGAGTCTAGCCTTCCACTGCCCATAGGCTGCCTTTTTCTCCTGCGTCCTTGGGTAAACACTCCAGAACTCCTCAAACTCACCGGAGTATCCGTCGTCGTGGCCAGCGCTAACAGGCTCTTGTCTTTTGTGGCCCTGCTCCCCGTCTTCGTGCATTACCTCACCCAAGGCGTCCAAACACCCAATAGAGATCTTCGAAGTCTCTGGAGAAGTCTCTGTAGAAGTCTCTGGTATTGCTTGGTGCATTTTGCCCCAATCCATTAGTGCATTTTGCACCAATCCATTAGTGCATTTTGCCCCAATGGAGTGCCCCAATGCATTAGTGCATTTTGCCCCAATGGGAGTGAGCTGCTGCATTGGCTCATAGGGAGCGGGGCAATAAACCTCCTCATTTGGAGTGGGGTAATGTATCGCCTCAATGGGAGGAGCCGCTACTTCCGGTGTTTTTTCGTCGTAATTCGTTTTTGGGACGTTAGATTTTTGGAGCCTTTCAAGTTCTTCTTCGTTGATGGAATACCACTTGGTTTTATCCATGGGCTCTTTGTTAAAGTTGCCCGACAAAAGTAACCCTGCGCTTTCGAGTTTGGCAAATGTCCGCTTAACGGTGTCGAAGCTCCAAAACTCAAAGTTTTCTTCATGCCAGTTTCTGATAGAATTATATGTCCAGTGTCTGCCCTCGTGGAAATGCTTCCCTGCCTTGCGATTAATCTCAAGCCAGTAGTGGATCTGCTGCAGAACGATGGCCTCATTCAACCCAAGAAGGTTGGCAAGTTCTTTGCTGACTACTATTGGGTACTCGGTGAATAACAGTTTGCTCATTCCGCAGCCTCCTTTGCGAGAGTGTCGTCCTTATTTTCATTTTTATTGTCCACCCGTCTGCAACTCTGTCTAATCGGGCGGGTCGTTCCTTGACTAATCCTGCTAACACCTGTCGAGCAACGGATTCGTTTTTGACCGGGTTTAGTGAGACCCACATATCATTTTTCATACAACCACCCCTTTTTTATCTGGGATTGTCCTTAATCTCCTGCGGTAGTAATTGCGCACTGGATTTCTGCCCACGTCATCAGCGCGTTGGTCGGGAATCTGACTCGGTTACCTATGTGGAAGTGGGGCACCCGATCTTGCTTAGCCAATTCGTATATCATCCATTTGGAGCACTTTAAGAGCTTGGCCGCTTCGGTTGCAGTCAGTACAGGCGACATCTCGGTTAGGTTCAAAGGTTGTTGGTGCGCCTTTTGCTTGGGCGCCTTGCGACCACATTGGGGGCAGTACTTAGCTTCTTCGGGCAACTCATAGGAGCATTTGCAGGCCACCATCTTTTCACATCCCTTCTATGTCGATTGGTGTAGCCCAGTATTCTGGCGAATCTAAGCTGAGCCGTACAACGGGGAATCCTTGTCGCTTCGTTCTAGCCAAGTCGTAGATTGCCCGGCAACCTACCCCAACGACCTTGGCGGCCTCCTCCACGGTCAGTACAAGGGGCAGGTTGTCCCAACTCGTCAGTGGTTTTTGGCTTACTCTATCTTCCGCCGTTTCTGAAATTATTTCTTGCGTCATAAATTATCAGTTCCTTTCTTCTGTGACTGCGTTACCAACCCCTAACACACACCCTTGTTGCCAACTGGTAATGTGCTAGGTAAAAAAATATCTGCAGGGTCCATGCCCGCTTGAACAAGACCTTGAATGAACTTGCCTCCAGGTTTCCTACTGCCGCGGAAGACCCTGAACACATAACTTCGAGCTACGCCCATTCGGAGCGCCAACTGGCCCTCTGATAGGCCATTGCTCTCTCGAAACCGTTGAACTCTCTCTATATTTACTTCGACCAACGTGATTGCCTCCCTATCGTTCCCCGTTGACAATAGCGTAGCACGCGCATTCCCATTCGTCAACATCTTTTGAGAAAAATATTTCTGTCCCATGGTGTTGTCTCGTGGCAATATTATCTGTACAATTATCGCAGGGGAGGGTGTTTGACCGTGTCCGACTTTGGTGCCTACCTAAAGAGACTGCGTGAATCTCGCGATTTGAAGCTTAATGAGCTAGCGCGCTTGTCCGGTGTAAGCAGCGCTCATATAAGTAGAATCGAGTGCGGCCTTCGACCGGCGCCTAGCCCTGGGATACTCCTCAAGTTTGCTTCAGCTTTGAACGTAAGCCAAGAGGAAATGCTTCGAGCCGCTGGTTACTTAGAGAGCGAGAAGGATCCTATAGCCGGGCAAGTTTGTAAAGACGGACCAAAATACGATCCCGACGCCGAATACGCTAGTAAACGGATTATAAGCGCTTTGGAGTCGAAGCCAGAACTCTTGGCCGCATGGAAGGAGCTGATTGGGCGAGACGACCTGCGTCTGTTGTTTAAACAGGCATCGGGACTTACCACCCTCCCCATCCTCGGTCGCATTAAGGCGGGCATACCGGTTTTGGCCGAGGAAAACTGGGAAGGCGAGGTGGAGGTTCCGAGCGATATCAAGGCGGATTTTGCTCTGAGAATTTCCGGCGACTCCATGTCCTGGGCAGGTATTGCCGAGGGAGATATAGCCGTGCTACGCAAAACTGATAGCCCTCCAAACGGCGCTATCGTGGCCGCGGTGATTGAGGAAGCCACATGGGAGGCCACGCTTAAGTTCTTTGTCCGCGAAAACGGCGGCGCAGTACTGAAAGCGGCCAATCCCGAGTACAAGGACATCCCCGCCGGTCCAAAACTGAAAATTATAGGGCAGCTTGTGACCCTCCTTAAAAACCCGCCTACGGTCAGTAACTACTTAGCGCACCTAGTGCACAAGGACATCTCAGACCGTAAATGGCAGTATGCCATTGAGTTGGCTACTCAGGCCGGTCTAGACGGTGAGAGCGTTGCTAACCTAATCAACATGGTTGTTAAGTCCGCCAAGCAAATAAGCAAGTGAGCGGAATGAAGCAGGAAGCCCGGACAACGATACCGGGCATTCGAACAATACCTATTGGGTATGTTGAAAGGAGCAGAAGGTGATGTCTAAATGGCAGGACACATAAGAAAACTGCCCAATGGTAGGGGCTATGAGGTTGTAGGAGAGCTGGGCATAGACCCGCTAACTAAGAAACGCAAACGTACAAGGCGTGTTATAGAAGGCAACGCCAAAGAGGCTAAGGCCTTGCTGGACAAGATTGAACAGGAAGTGCGTTACGGTGTGGCCATAGGCCATGGACTGACCGTTGACGCCTATCTAGACAAATGGATTGAGGTTTATGTTAAGCCCAAGCTTGCAGCAAAGACAACACTCTCCTACGAGCAGCTACTGAGGCTGCACATTAGGCCTTATTTAGGCTCTGTTAAACTCGAAGACCTCAACCCGTTAATCCTGCAAAAACATATCAATGGCTTGACTAAGATTGGGCGCAAGGATGGCCGCCAGGGGAATCTCTCTTTTAGAACAGTACAGTACGTGCACCGGGTGTTACACAAAGCGCTTGACTCGGCCATCAAGTGGCAACTGCTGAGCTGTAACCCAGCTGCTGCCGTAGAACTCCCAGCCAAACCACCAAAGGTGGCCATGCAGCCTTTAGATGAGACACAGGCAGCGGCTCTGATCCAGGCCGCCGCAGCTACTCCGTACTATGGCCCTATCGTCATGGCGTTGCTGACGGGGATGAGACGAGGAGAGATATTGGGGCTCCGCTGGGAGGACATAGACGTAGAGCAAAGCCTTCTCAACGTAAGGCAGACGGTCCAGTTCACACCTGACCTGGGCATTTTCATTAAGGCGCCAAAGTCCGCCCTTAGCGCGCGCCAAGTGACTGTGTCTGAAGCCGTCCTTAAAGTGCTGGAAAACCACCGTATCAGACAGATAGAACAAAAACTGAACCTTGGCAAAGCCTATAACAAAAAACCTGACCTAGTCTTTGCCACCCCCGAAGGTGAGGCAATGCACCCGGACAAAATGAGTCGTTGGTTTCTCGGTTTTCTCAAAGTGGCTGGTCTCACCCGTGTGCGGTTTCACGATTTACGGCACTCACACGCCACACTGCTCCTAGAGCGTGGAGTGAACATTATGGAAGTATCACGGCGATTAGGTCATGCCGATATTCGCACAACACAGGGATACACGCATATATTACCCAAGCGACAACATGAGATTGCCTCTAAACTGGATGATATCGTTAAGTTGAACTAGGCACCTGTGGGTGCCTTTAAGGTTGTCTCGGCACCAAATGGGCACTTTTAGAATATAAAAAGTCTCTGGGAAAACCCAGAGACCCTTGATACCACTGGAGCCGATAGTGGGACTTGAACCCACGACCTGCTGATTACGAATCAGCTGCTCTACCACTGAGCTACATCGGCGCATGTACAGCTAGTTGTAAAACCAGCATCGCTGCTGGTTTAGTTTTTAATGGCGGAGCTGACGGGAATCGAACCCGCGGTCTCCGGCGTGACAGGCCGGCATGTTAACCGCTACACCACAGCTCCAATTGGTGACCCCAGCGGGATTCGAACCCGCGTCGCAAGCGTGAAAGGCTTGTGTGTTAACCGCTTCACTATGGGGCCATGATGATACCTTTCTATGCTACAGGAAACGAGGCCTAAAGTCAAGCGCAAAATTTGCCATTATTTACTCATCATGCATGGCTGCATTCTCGAAACGACCGTAATCTTTGCGGAAGACGAGGCTGACTTGGCCCACGGGGCCGTTGCGGTGCTTGCCCAAAATGACTTCTATGGGGCCGGCGCCATCCGCGGTCGGGCTCTGTTGATTCTGGTAATCTTCGCGGTAGAGAAACATCACCAAGTCGGCGGCTTGTTCTATTTCGCCCGATTCGCGAAGATCGGCGAGGTTCGGGCGCTTATCGCTTCGCTGTTCCGCGGCGCGGCTAAGTTGTGCCAGCGAAATGAGCGGCACCTCTAGCTCACGCGCAAGGGCTTTTAAAGTGCGGGTAATCTCGGCTACTTCCTGCTGCCTATTCTCTGAGCGCTGGGGATAGCGCAGTAGCTGCAGGTAATCCACCACGATAAGACCGATATTTTGTTCCATTTTTAGGCGCCGGGCTTTACTGCGCATTTCCATGACGGAGAGGGAAGGGGTGTCGTCGATAAAAATTTTCGCCTCGGAAAGATCATGAATGCCTTGCGCTATTTTGTCCCAGTCCCGGTCTCCTAGGGTGCCATTGCGCACAGACTCGGTGCGTACCACGCTCTCGGCACAGAGCATGCGCAGGGTGAGCTGTTCCTTGGGCATCTCTAGGCTGAAAAAGGCCACGGGAATCTTAGCCTTCACCGCGGCATGCACGGCAAAGTTCAGACTTAGGGCGGTCTTACCCACCGAAGGGCGGGCCGCCAGGATGATGAGATCACCCTTTTGAAAGCCATGGGTCAGTCTGTCTAGTTGATAATACCCCGAAGGCACGCCATTGATATTGCCGCCGGGGAGCTTACTCGCATTGAGCTGGGCATAGACCTCATGGAGGATGCTCACCAAGGGAACAAAGTCGCGCGACTCCTGCATTTGCGCTAAGCGGAAAATGCGCTGTTCGGCATTGTCCAGGAGACTCGTCGGCTCGCCGGTGGCGGCAAAAGCTGAGGCCGATATTTCACTCCCGGCGGCGATGAGCTGGCGTAAGATGTACTTGTCGTGCACAATTTTTGCATAGACTGGGGCATGACTGATGACGGGAGTGGCGTCGAGGAGGGAGGTGAGGTAGGAAAGCCCGCCGCAATCTGCTAATTTGCCCTGCTGGCTGAGCCTGTTAGAGACCGTGACGAGGTCAACCGGGTGGTTCTGCATATACAGGTGGATCATGCAATCAAAAATATGCCGATGCGCTTCTTTATAGAAGTGCTGCGGCTGGACTGAAACCGCGAGGTTGATGAGTATTTCCCGATCAAGCAAAATTGCCCCGAGCATGCTCTGCTCAGCTTCGAGATTATGCGGTGGAACGCGCAGCTCCGACATATTATTCGGGCACCACATGCACGGTCAATGTGGCGGTGGTTTCTGGGTGCACCCGCACGGTGACCTTGTAAGTTCCGGCGACCTTGATGGGGGAGGGTACCTCTAGGCGGCGTTTATCTACTTGAAGGCCTTGGCTAGCCAGCTGATTGGCAATATCATGGGCGGTTACTGCCCCAAAGAGGCGGCCATGCTCGCCCGCCTTGGCGGTAATTTTCACCGTGGCGGCATTTAGCCGGCTGACTAGGCTCTGGGCCTCTTTTTGTTCGCGTTCTTTTTTGCGCAGTTGCGCCGTTTTTTCTTGTTCCAGACCGCGAGCCGCTCCTTCAGTAGCTATGGACACCAGACCCCGCGGCAGGAGGAAGTTCCGCGCGTAGCCCTCGCTAACTTCCACCACTTGGCCGCGTTTGCCGAGGTCCTTGACATCTTTATTCAGTATTACCTTCATCGAACTAACACCTCCAGCTTACTTTGTGCGCCTAGCCTCAAGATGAGTGGCCAGGGTTGAAAGGTCTTGGTGCCACTCCTCGAGCTCATGGCCGTCTTCAGCATATTGTCTGCTTTTACGCTCCACTGTCGCTTCGAGCTTAGCAAAACTCACGTTCAAGCGCCGGCCGAGCAAGTAACAGTACAAGACGACTTTAGCCAGGGCACCCACAATGGCCTCATCCCTGCCTTTAGGTAATTCTCTATATATCTGAGCCACGCCACCCACCAGCTCAGTCTTCAACCATTCAATCATCCGGACATTGCGCCCTATATCAAATTCCTTGCCTGTTTCGCTCACCGCAACCCCCCCTATTCAGTATGATATTCTGCGGTCGGCGCGTTTTCCCTGCTAAACCCCTGATGCAAGAGGGGGGAGCTCTTGCTCCCCCCTAGAAACTATTCAATAGTGTATGGCAACAGAGCTATATTGCGAGCACGTTTGATTGCATCAGTCAGTAAGCGCTGGTGCTTCGCACAATTACCCGAGATACGTCGCGGCAGTATCTTCCCACGTTCAGTGACAAAGCGGCGCAGTTTATCAATCTCTTTATAATCAACTGCAACGGCCTTATCGACGCAAAAATTACATACTCGCTTCCTCGGCTTCCGTGAGCGTTTGCGCAAAAGTATTACCTCCTTTTTTAGGACTAAAAAGGAATGTCGTCATCTTCAAGGTTGACTTCCCGCGGGGATTCATGAGCGTCTTGCCTCTCACTCGTTCCGCCTTCTTTATTGCCACCACCGAGAAACTTGACTTGTTCAGCTACCACTTCGGTAAAGGTGCGCTTCTGTCCATCTTTTTCGTAAGGGCGTATTTCTAGCCGCCCGACTACGGCGACCAAACGGCCCTTGCTTAAGTACTGGGCACAGGCTTCAGCCTGCTTTTCCCACACTTTAACATTGATGAAATCAGCACCCTTGTCCTTTCCGGGGCGGTCTACAGCGAGACTAAAAGTAACCACTGCCGCTCCGGTCGTGGGAGTATAACGCAATTCAGGATCACGCGTGAGTCTGCCAATTAAGATAACCTTGTTTAACATTGCTATCGCCTCCAAGTATTACTCGTCTAGGCGAAAAACGGCATACCGAACGATGTCTTCAGAAATTCTGAAAACGCGCTCGAGCTCTTTAGCCACGTTTGGCAGTGCGGTGAAATTGACAAGGAAGTAATACCCTTCGCGTTGCTTGTCTACTTCGTAGGCCAGGCGACGCTTGCCCCATTCTGAGACCTTATCAATCTGCCCACCGTTACTGGTGATAAGCGTGGTAAAGCGCTCAACCTTACTTGGCAGCTGCTCTTTCGAGAGCCCAATGTTAAGGATGAACATCGTTTCGTACTTGCGCATATGCTGCACCTCCTCCCCCTGGACATAAGGCCCCACGACATTGCGCGGGGCAGGGTGGCAAGAACAATTCATTATAGCACCACTGTCAAGGCAAAGCAAACAAAACTCAGGAATTTGCTTGTTTGTAGTCGGCGCGAAGCACTTCCATTAGTATTTCATCATTCCAAGCCCCATCCACAAAGCGGTGCTCTTTGAGCCTGCCCACCTGCTTAAATCCACAGTTTTCATAGCACTTGATGGCCCGGATGTTGCCGGAAAAAACCCTAAGAAATACTTTATTTAGATTGAGAACATCAAAACAGACCCTAAGGAGCACCCGAATGGTGTCCTGGCCATAGCCTTGCCCTAGGAATTTTTCCTGGCCGATGACAATGCCAAGTTCACAATGTCTATTGATGCCATCTATGCCATGCAGTCCACAATTGCCGAGATACTCTCCCTGCAAAGTTTCAATGGCGAAAAATTTGTCCGCATCTCCATGGATGGCTGCTCTTTCAACCCACTTTTCTTCGGCCAAGCGCGAAACGGGCAGGGTAAAGGCCAGGAGATGCTGGGTAATGGTACGGTTATTCACCCATTTCATGACATGGTCGATATCGCTTTTCTCTATAGCTCTTACCCTCATCTTATCACCGGCAAACATCCGAATCCCCCCTCTTTGCACCTTGCTACTGCTCTTGCTCAGGCGATGCTGCCGGATTGCCGCCCATGGACTTAAGCACCTTCTTGATGTCCTTTTCTAACTTAACCCGAGCAATCATGACACTGTGGCCACACTTTAGACACTTAACACGAAAGTCCATCCCGGTGCGTAGCACCTCCCATTCCGCCCCGCCACAAGGATGCGTTTTTTTAAAAAGCAAGATATCGCCAACGTAGAGTTTCATCGGCATAGTCACTTGCCATTTGGCCTCCCCTCGGTTTCATTGACCATGATGCGGCGTGGGTAGGGGGTCTCAATGCCTTCGCGATCAAAGACCAGCTTGATACGGCGGCGCAGTTCACGCTCTACAGCCCACTGCTCAAGGGGTTTTACTCGGGCCACAATGCGCAAGACTATCGCCGACTCGGTAAAATCAGTCATGCCGAGCAAGGTGGGACCCTCCACAATTTCCGGAATATCTACGGCGGCCATAGCCAACACACCTTCAATGAGTGTCCTCACCTGCTCCACATCGGCTTCGTAGGAGACCCGCACGTCGACTAAGGCCCGCAAGTTCCCCCGATTATGATTAGAGACCTTGTCTATGGCCCCATTAGGGATAATATGCAGGACACCGCTGAAGTCCCGGAGTTTGGTCACTCTAAGCCCGACTTCCTCTACCGTCCCTGACACGCCAAAAGTCTCCACGAAATCCCCTACGCCAAACTGGTCCTCAAACAAAATGAAAAACCCCGTCAAGACATCGCGCACTAGGTTCTGGGCCCCGAAACCTACCGCTAAACCGACAATACCAGCCGAGGCCAGAATAGAGCTTGTTGGCGCTCCCAGAGCATCGACAATGGATATGATTAGGAAGAAGTAGACAACGTAGCGCAGCACACTCTTGAGTAGCGCTGCTATAGTCTTCGCCTTGCGCATTTCCAGGCGTCGCGCCGTGTCCTCGCGCAGAAAGACCTTGGTGATGACCATGCCACCTACCCTGAGCACGATCTTGGCGGCCAAAATAAGGACTACCACTCGCACCAAGGCCAGAATTACTCCGGCGTATGGCAGTAGCACCGGTATGCGCTCAAGCCATAATTGTAGTATCCCTAGCAAAAGCATCACTCCTTGATGAGTAGTAGCCGGTAGTTTTCGCCCTCGTGGACCCGCTCGTAGGTCGCAGTGATATCCACACCGCTTTCCGCCAACAGGGCTTGTACGCGGTTATAATCCTCCGCCGCCATACAAATGCTCAACCCACAATGAGCGGTGATGGCCCGCGGAGTAGGCATTAGTTCGTACTTTATCTGACGCTCCTTTAAAATGCACTCTGCCGCTAGGGCATGGTGTACAGAGAAAAATAGCAGAACCAGCATGCTGTCCTCCTTACAAGGCCCCGTAAAAATTGATGTAGCGGAGAAGGAAACCAAAGAACGGCAAGAGCCGCGAACCCGAGAAGTATTCTACCAAGTCGCGCGGCAACAAAGTTGTGTTGATTAACGGCGCTAATACAGCGGTCACCAACATGCCCACCAACACGCTTTGTATTATGCCCAGCCCTACCACCATGGCCATACTCTCACCGCCGGTCCGCTGAGGGAGAGCCCAGGTTACCGCCTGACACGCGGCACAGAGGAGCCAGCGCATACCCACAAAGAGTGCCAGAAGACAGATCAAGTTGACCAAGGCTTCCGCCACAATGAGGCTTGCACTGTGGAGCAAAATGGCTACGGTGTGCACACTATCTCTCTCCCAAACCCCGATGATGGCTTGGGCGATGAATCGCGGAAAGGAACCCTCCTGCAACCACTGCCTTAGGCTACCTATAGTGAGTCCCGCTCCGGCTGGTAGCGCCATATGTACACTGAATGAATCGGCGACAAGTCCCACCCAGGGCCACTTACTGACCTCCTCTGCTACTCTAGGCTGCAGAAGCATGGCCACAGCCAAGGCTACTGCATCACGACACATGGCAAAAACAGTGCGCCGCCACCCAGCGGAGATGGCGCGATATATGTGCCAAAGTACCATCCCTAAGAGCAGGAGGTCAATATAGTTCACACTATTTCATTCTCCTCTCAGCTGTACCACTTGCCCAGTGCTACTTAGAACTAAAACATTCGTTCCCTCCGGCGTGATGGCGAGGTAGTCCTCCCCGAAAGTCTGGCTCGTACTAAACCGTACTTGCCCCTCCTGGCTATAGACAATAATGCTTTGCGCCGTGCCTACCAGAACATCGCGGGATGTTTCGGCTGCGCTCACAAACAAGACTCGCTCGCGAATTCGTTCTCGCCATACCAAGTTATCGCCACCCCGGAGCAGCCCCACTATGGACTGTTGACGCCAATTGATGATCGACCTGCTATCGGCACTAAAAAAGAGATCACCTTGTTCCCCCACGAACTGTAGCACCTTAAGCGCGCCGGGACTGTTGTAGGATGATATCTCCTGACCGTCCTTGGCAAAAACCCGCAAACCATCTGCGGTGCCGACAACCACACTCTCCCCCTTATGGTGCACCAAGAGATGTCTTGGCTGCCCAGAAATTTCGGCCCCAAAGAGCGGCTCGCCATGGCGACCAATTACGGTGAGTTTAGCCCCGACCCGAGATCCCAGCACCAGGTTGACCACTGCACTGATTTCGCCATCAGCGGATTGCTCTACTAGGAGAGGAAGTTCGTTATGGAGAGAGTGTCGCCACATTTGCTGCCCCTGGGAAGAATATTTCGCTACTTCGGTGCGAAGTGTCAGCGGTTCGGCGTTAGCAACGGTAAAGGTCACCAAGACTTCGCCCTGCCCGCTCACGGCAACCCCTTGCACTTCTCCCGGCACGTCGAGGGCTGAGACTAATCTATGTCGCGCATGATACACATAGACCCTAGACTGACCTAGACCAGCAATTACTAGGAAGTTCCCCTGCGTCCCCATGACCACTTCGGCAAAACCGGCAACATCTGCCCACTGCTCATCACCTCGGGCGCTGAGAAAACGCACCAAATGCCGACCATCGGCGGGGATAGCATGCACGGCCCACATCCCAGAAGCGACTCCTTTAGCAAGCACCGGGCGACCGTGCTCAGTCTGGTCCACCGTCGTGCTAACCATCCCACCCACAGATGATAACTCGCCCACGCTCGGCCGAGCACCAATATGTGGACGGAAGATAAAGATGCTGCTTAACAATAAGAGGATAAAGATAAAGGCTAACCAGAGGTGTGGACGGTCAGCACGAGTCTCTTCATAGTCTTCCCACATTTCTTCACCGCCCTCCAAGCCTGCAACATACTTCGCCACGTTTTGCCATATCCCTGCCGCACGCCGTTTTAGAGCGCATATCGAGCGCAGACGGGGCATATACTACCAAAAGAACGGGGGGGGTTAGGCAGTGTGGCCTAAGTGGTCGACTTCACACCAAAAAGAGACCAAAATCAACATCGACGCTATCTCCGCTGTGCAAGAAGTGAGTCGTGCCGTAACGTTGGCCTTGGGAGGACGTCTCGCCTTTGCTCCTGGTGTTGTCGTCGTCTGCATTGGGTCCGACCGGTCCACGGGGGACGCCCTCGGACCCATCATTGGAACATTTCTCAGTCAAAGGCGGCTCCCTAACACCCAGATTTACGGCACGCTACAAGAACCCGTGCACGCTGCCAACCTCCACGAGACGCTTTCCATCCTTTCTCGGAAACATGGGACAGCCAAAGTCGTGGCCGTCGATGCTTGCCTAGGAAAATCAGATAGTATCGGTGTCATTACCGTGGGCCTCGGCAGCTTACGCCCAGGCGCGGGTGTCCACAAGGAACTGCCTCCCGTAGGCGATATCTATGTGACGGGAGTTGTCAACATCGGGGGGTTTATGGAGTACTTTGTCCTGCAGAACACTCGCCTGTACTTGGTCTACCGGCTGGCCGAGACTATTGCGGCCGGGCTCTCCACCGCGCTCGGTGGAACCGATGGCGACAAAATACGCGCTTGAATTAGGAGCAACCGGTGGTGGTGCCACAGTCTAGGCAGACTTTGCACGTTCCATTTGTTGCCATACGAAAGCTCGAGCAGTTCGAGCAAGTGGAATGATACAGTTTTTCGCCGTTTTTCTCGGCATCGCGGATAATTTCCTCCACACCGCTAGGTTGGCGCGCCGGCAGACTGTCCGTAAACCTCGCTTTGGCCCGCAAAATGACATCGTCACCCTCTGGCTTCACTTGCACCCGCGAGTAATCCCCCAGCTCAATTTCAATGACCTTTGCAATCAGGTCAGATATGGAACTAGCGGTTTTAATGTATGGGTGACGGGTGACAAAGCCATGGGGTTCATATTTTTGTCCCCGCAGCATGCGGGCTATGTCTTCAGCCGGAATGTGGTACTGGAGCATGACCGAAATGGTCTTGGAGAGAGAATTGAGAAGCCCCGTGATTAGGCTACCTTCGCGGTCGGTACTCATGTAGATCTCGGATATCTTCCCACATTTATTGCGATTGACGGTAATGTATAGTTTCACATCTTCTATTTGGGCCGCATGAGTGCAGCCGGCGCGAATGCCGGTGATTTTTTCGCGCCTTGACCCAGGTAGCGGCGCGGCCAAGCGCTCCTTGGCGACGCGAGCATAGTTCAACAAGGACAGATAATCGAGGTTCTCGAGGTCGGCCTCGTCGTCGGCACTGTCCACTTTGCTGTTCAACGGTTGGGCGAACTTCGAGCCATCACGGTACAAGGCTAGGCCCTTCACGCCTTTTTGCCAGGCCAGGATATGCACTTCTTTAAAGTCGTCGATGGTCGCCTGTGCGGGTAAATTAACTGTCTTCGAAATGGCCCCGCTGACGAGGGGAGTAAGGGCCGCGACCATCAGCACATGGCCGTTGTGATGGATGAAACGGCTGCCGCTGCCGTTCTTACTGGCAGTATCGAACACGGCATAGTGCTCTTCTTGGAGGTGTGGCGCGCCTTCCATTTTGCCATCCGCCAACCTGCCATTTTCTGTCCGCCCAATATATTCGGCGATTTCGGCTACCTGCTCTGTAGAATAGCCCAACTTCCGGAGTGCGGTGTGTATAACGGGGTTGACAATGGTCATAAAGCCGCCGCCAACCAGCTTCTTGTAGGCTACGTGCGAGAAGAAAGGCTCGATTGAGGTTGCCGCACAGTCCATGGCAAAGGAGATGGTACCTGTGGGCGCGACCACCGTTACTTGAGCGTGCCGATAGCCATACAACTCCCCAAACTCTACTGCCTCCGCCCAACACTCTTTGAGGGTGGTTGATAATTCTGGCCATCCTAGGGCCTGCAGCAGGCTATGGTCTACTTGATATGGCTCGTAATGTAGCCCCTCATAAGCGTCATTAAGAGCCCCGGCCACCCGAGCATGGTTCCGTATAACCCGCTTCATGTGCGCCTGATTGATTTCGTACTTCTCAAAAGGGCCGGCGGCTTGGGACATGAGGGCGGAAACGCGGTAGCTCTCCCCGGTGACCACGCCCATCAGAGCCGCCGCTAGGCTACGTGCTTCCGGCGAATCATAGGGCAGGCCCGTGGCCATAAGCAATGCGGCTAAATTGGCTACCCCTAGGCCGGTGGTACGAAAGAGATAGGTCTTGCGAGCGATATCCTCGGTGGGAAACTGCCCCCATATAATCGAGGCCTCGAGCACCAACTGGGACAACCTGATCATGTGCCGGTACCCTTCTAGGTCAAACTGGCCGTTTTCGCTGTCATAAAAACGATAGAGGTTGAGAGAGCCCAAGTTGCAGCTGGTATCGTCAAGAAAGGCGTATTCCCCGCAAGGGTTAGTCGCATTGAGTCGATTATGCGGGGCCCACAGTTGGCCATCCTCGCCGGCCGGACAGGTATGCCAAGCATTAAAGGTGTCCGTAAACTGTGGGGCAGGGTCGGCCACGCGGTGCGCAGCCTCGTTAAATAGTTCCCACAGGTGCAAGACAGAGACCTCCCTGTCCACGGCACGGTCCTTCCTACCGGTGAGCCTCATAGTCTGCGTGGGGTCTTCACTTAACTTTTGCACTTGCTGCATAAAAATATCAGGGATGCGCAGAGAATTGTTTGAGTTTTGCCCTGAGACTGTCTCGTAAGCCTCCCCATCGATATCTGTCGAGTAGCCCATCTTCGCTAGCGCCCGCACCTTGTCTTCTTCGCGGACCTTCCACAGGATAAAGTTTTCAATCTCTGGATGATCGATATCCAAAGAGACCATTTTTGCCGCCCGCCTAGTAGTCCCGCCGGATTTTATCCCGCCGGCATTGCGGTCAAGCCCTTTCAAAAAGCTCATGAGACCCGAGGAAAAGCCCCCACCAGAGAGCCTCTCGCCAACGGCGCGCAGTGGCGAAAAGTTTGTGCCAGTGCCGGAGCCACCTTTGAAGAGGGCCGTCTCGGTGACATAGTGCTCGGAAATTGAGTTTTTGCCGAGCAACCTGTCCTCGATTGACAAGATAAAACAGGCCGAAGCCTGGGTTCGAGTGTAGGTATCCTCCGCCGCCACGACTTTTTTTTGTTTAGGGTCATAGTACAAGTGGCCATTTTCACTGCCCTTAATGCCGTAACTACGGGCTAGACCGGTGTTAAACCATTGCGGAGAGTTAGGAGCAAAAATTTGGTTGAGCAGCCCATAGGCAACTTCGTCGTAGAAGATGCGCCTTTGCTCGTTTGTCTTGAGTATTCCTTCCTCACTAAGGGACGCGGCCCAGAAATCGACCAGACGATGCACCAACATCTTTAGTGAATTTTCCTGCCCGCTCTCGTTATTTACCCCAGCCTTGCGGAAGTATTTTGAGGCAATAATGTCTACGGCGTTTTGCGAGTAGTGGGTTGGAAACTCTAGATTCTTCATATCAGTCAGCACTTTCCCCGTCTTGTGGTCCTTCAGGAGTACATCTCTCTTTGACCACGCAAACATATCATAAACCGAGAGGTCGGGACGCCCCTCGAGTTGTTTGGTGTAGTATCGCACGATAATCGCGTCAAGATTATTCATAAGTCGTCCCCCAATCACCTGTTTTGCTTACCACCAAGCCAATTACTAGCTACACTGATGGTAGCGCATCGCTGCCTTACCGCTCGCGCAATATATTGTATCATGAAGTTAATGCTACTACTATATGTTGTGTAATGAGCTGGAGATAGTAGGCCGCTAGGCATAGGGGTCAAACAATAAAATATGGTTCCTGCAAAACACAGAAACCAACCGCTGATTGCACTGCCGTAAGTAAGTGCTGCCTTTTTCCATTCTTAACCCCGTAGCAACGCACCAATGGTGCGTTGTCCAATGGTGCGTTGTCCATCTTTGACCAACAAACGGAAATAGCGCAAGGGAAAAGGTGTGGTGCGAGGACGACGGAGTAATACTTCGTCGCTACGGGGGTCGGCGTGCCATGTCACGCCGCTACCCTGGACGCAAAGATAGGGGACGGGGCGAGGAGGGTTTTCGTAGCAACGCACCACTGGTGCGTTGTCCATCTTTGACCAACAAACGGAAATAGCGCGAGGGAAAAGGTGTGGTGCAAGGACGACGGTGCAATACACCGTCGCTACGAAAAAATGATTTTCGGCCGTAGCGACCAACTATGCAAAGATTGTTTTGGCAAGTTTAGAGCCTATTACCACTAGGAACTCGCTACAGGCGCCAATGTTTGGTTATTTTATGATGTATTGCGGCAGAGTCGGAGTTCTTAAGGGCAAAAAGACTTTTTGCTTAGTTTCGGCAATGTGGAACTCCTGCGGCAGTATCCCCAAGACCTCGCCATCGGCCTGGACAGCCATCTTCGCCAAGGAAGATATCCGAACTCTGCGCGCCCGATGCATCTCTACCGCTTGATGGTGGACATGCTCACCTTTAAAAACTTTTGGTATCATCTTAATGAGTTCAAGCTTAGTGATCTCTTTGACAATGCAGACATCAAAGAGGTCATCGTCAAGCTCAGCCTGGGGCGCGATCATGAGTCCACCGCCGAAGTAGCGAGCATTGGCGATGGCGACAAACCACACCTTGGCATGTCGCACTTGGCCATCAAGTTCGATGTCCACCTCTTGGGGAGTATAGAACACTAGTTGCCGCAAGATCGAGGCTACATAGGCCAAGTACCCGCGAAAATATCTCTTGCCCCAAGTATTAGCTGTCAAACCCACCTCCGCATCGAAACCTGCCCCGGCGATATTAATAAAATATCGCTCTCCAATGCGGCCAATATTTATTTCCCGCACCTTAGCGCTGGCAATGACCTGGCAGGCCCCTACTGTGTCGCGCGAGCTAACGCCAAAAGTGCGTCCGAAATCGTTGCCGGATCCGGCAGGTATAAAACCTAAAATTACTCCGCTACCAGCCACCCCGTTGACCACTTCGTTCAGAGTGCCATCACCGCCCATAGAGACCACGGCCTCGTAGCCGGCCTGCACCGCT
Organism: Peptococcaceae bacterium; assembly: GCA_018334055.1. Lineage (GTDB taxonomy): Bacteria > Bacillota > UBA994 > UBA994 > UBA994 > BS524. The sequence goes on along the minus strand of JAGXSS010000039.1, from coordinate 58,497 downwards.
TGTCTGGCTAATTCCGTAGCATGTCCGGGTTTTTCAGTGAACATCGGCGTAAAATCAATACCCGCGCTCTGAAAGTAGCCAGCGACACCCAGATACTTTTGCCCGCACCCACCGTTGCCGGCAACTTTATTGACGATAAGAGCTATGCGCAATGTAGTGCCTCCATACTGTTCCCCCTAGCCTTTTGCTACCGGGGTACTCTCTATTCCTTTTTTCTGTATCCCTATTTCTGGCGCCTGCATATTGCACTGCCCGTGAAAGATGGCTCCGTCGGCGATCACTACTTTGCCAGCCGTCATATCACCGTAGAGCTTGCCTGTACCGGCAATGTCCATCGTGCCTGTAACAAAGATATTTCCCTTAATGGTACCGCCCAGTTTGATGGAGCGACTGTGCACCTCGGCCTCAACAACCCCAGCATCGCCCACGACTAGGTCGCCGGCACAGTCCACCTTGCCTTCTACGCGTCCATCAATGCGTAATGTACCCTTAACTCGGATATCGCCGACGAAGACTGTCCCCGCGCCAATGATGGTATCTACCTTGTCGTGCTGGCGCTCCTGCTGAATATCGCTCTTCGGTTTGCTGCTACCAAACATCTCTTTCACTACCTCGCTTCTAAGAATCGCATGGGGTTGACGGTCGTACCACCCACCCGCACTTCATAGTGTAAGTGCGGGGCAGTGCTGCGCCCGGTACTGCCCACGAGCCCCACTAGTTGCCCCTTGGCAAGCTCTTGCCCAACGCGCACGGATATCCTGGAGAGATGAGCATAGACCGTGCTGAAACCAAAACCATGGTCAACGAAGACCACATTACCATAACCCCCATTAAAGCTGGCCATGCGCACCGTGCCTGCTGCGGTAGCATGGACCGGCGTACCGCGCGGGGCAGCAATATCTATGCCGGCATGAAACTCGCGGCCGGCGCCAAAAGGTGAGCGACGCATGCCAAAACCAGAGGTGATATCCCCCGCGACCGGCCACAGGGAAGGAGTGGCCTCTTCTTTTGCTTGGCGTTCCTCCACCTGCTGCTCAAGTCCCTTGAGGCTGTCCTCAGTCTCGGGGAGAGCTTCTTTGATAGATTCGATATTCTGTTCGGTGCGCAACAGTGTCGCCGCCAAACTCAGGCTGCGATTGGTCAATTGTGAGCGAGTCGCGCCTTCTTGTGCGATAGCTAGGGCAGGCTGAACACGAGCCGAAGTGGTGACTCGGCTACTGCCCAATTTCATCATTTCTCGAATCGAGGTGTCTAAAGCCTGTATCTCCTGTAGTTGGGTCTGCAGTTCGGTGGTCTGTTTGGCCAGAAACAATATATGTTCCTGTTGCTGCCTGTTTTCAAGCATCAAGCCATGGTAGTTCGCCAGTTGCAGTTTGGTCTGCCTAAGAGAATATATGAGACTGATGGAGCTGATAAAGAGCACCACTAAGGCTATACCACCCCAGTGCAACCACCAATACGGCATGCGCATGGCATAAGTTTCTTCGTCCCCATGAGGAACAATTAGTAGGGTGAATTCTTTTTCTTGTTTCTTGTTCGAAACCAAGTGACGACCCCTCCCCTCACGCAAAGAAATGCATTCTTCAGAGCTTGCTCAATATCCTGCACACATTACTTTGCCGTGCAACTATTTATTTGTCTCTATAGCCTGCTCTATGGCCGCCCTCTCTTCTTTACTCAAGGGGCTACTGGTACCACCCTTGACCACCGGCTTGGCGTAAACTCTCGCTTCAGACCGTCCGTAGATAGAGCTAACAACCACCCCACTGCCCTGAGAATCTAGCAGGGCGACCGCAAAGCTCATTTCTCCCCCGACATCACTAAAGGCATTAAACCTGACCATGCCCACCTTTTGTATGGCCTGCGCGAGCTTCTGCTCAACCTCCCACAATTGTTTCCCTTGGCTCTGGCGTTCCTGTTCTAAATGCGCTATGCGGGCGGCTTGGGCGAGCAATACCTGCTCTAAGTTCCCTTGGTCTGTTCCGGTCATAAAGACCCGATACATGCGCCTCGCTTTAGCAAATTCAGAGTGCGCGAGAGCTGCCGCGAGCAATGCCACTACCGACAAAATAATCCCTATGGCGTCCATATCCAAGCCCTCCAATGCCACCTATGTCCTAAGGCGAAAGTTTATGCCCAACACAGGGCCACTAATTTTATCACGCATTCTAAACATACGCTACCGCTAGCACAGAGCAGTTCAAATCAGCAGCTGTGCTATTTCTGCTGTGTCGACATTAGACCCACTAACTATACAGACTATATTTTTTACACTAGAGGGCAAATCGTAAGTGCGCATCCCAGCTACTGCCACCGCCCCCGCCGTCTCCACCACTACTCGCATCTCACTGAGCAAATCTTTCTGGGCACATCTGATATCTTCATCACTAACTTGGTGCAGCGCCGGCTTGTGCTTATGGACTATAGCAAAGGTCAGTTCTCCCGGAGTGCGCACGGCGACACCGTCAGCAATGGTGTGCATGCTAGACAAGGTAGACAGAATGCCGGCGTCAACCGAGGCCTGCATGCAAGCGGCGCCGTTCGGCTCCACGCCAATAATTGCCACCTTGGAGCAGAGTTGTTCTTTGGCGAGGAGCAAGCCTGCTACGAGCCCACCACCACCCACAGGCGCAAAGACAACATCTGTTTCTGGGCGGTCAGCTAAAATTTCCGCCAAAATGGTCGCTTGTCCTTCGATGATGCGCGGATGGTTGAAACTTGGCACGTAGACATAACCCTCTTGGGCCGATAAAAGTTCGGCTTGCTCCCGCGCTTCGTCGTAGCAACTGCCGTGTAAAAGTACTGTTGCCCCATATCCTTTAGCTCTCTCCTGTTTGACGAGCGAAGCATTCTTGGGCATGACCACAATGCACTCTAGTCCCAAAATCTTTCCACTGAGCGCTAATCCTAAGCCGTGACTGCCACTAGAGGCTGTAATAACCTTACTCTCCGCCTCTTTGCCGCTCATCGTCAGCAAGAAATTCATGGCACCGCGAAATTTAAAAGCTCTGGTTTTTTGCAGGCTTTCTATTTTGAGAAAAATACGTTTCCCCGTTTGGGCTGAGAGGTGCTCCACCTCTACTAAGGGGGTGCGAATTATATACGGCCGAAGACGCTCCAAACAGCTACTGACATTGAAATTGGCCATGTTTCTCCCTCTCTTTCCTGCAAGTTTACTCTTCGTTATCCCAAAACTTCGTTAGCCTAACCCCGGTTTGAGCGCTAGTAATCCTGTCGCCCCTTGCCATCCGCATTGGATATTGTCCGGAACTCTTTCACACACTAAGGAGCGTAGAATTACGGTTAGAGGTGACAGAGCTTGACTATCTCCCAGTACATTTACTTGGTCGCCGTAGCAGCGTATGTGCTGCTCTTCCTGATGTTTAGTAGATTTTTTCTCTGGAAACGCTATGCTGAACAACGCTACTGGCACGTCCGCCCAAATGTAACCATTTCCAGCATCCTAGAAACAAGCAGGGTCTGCCAAAATCCATTGCCGTTTTTTTCGATTCTCATTCCTGCCCGCAATGAATCCCAAGTAATCGAGAAGACCTTGCGACACATGCAACAACTCAATTATCCCAAAAATTCTTACGAAGTGATAGTGGTCACCGATGAAAAAGAAACTCTAGAAGCTGACCGCATCAAACCCTCCACTATAAAGAAGACCCTTGCCTTCCTAATCGGCACCATGAAGGGGTGCCTTGAGCCATTAGGGAATGAAGAGCGTCGTCTTTCCCTTTCTGTGCTGAGTGAAATAGCCTTATTAGAATATCATACCACCAAGATGAAGGAGCACACTTGGCTCTCCCCTCTTGAATTGACCAATGAGCCAAGGTGGCGCTCGCGGGAGCTTATATCCACCCTGGCCACAGAGCTTATCCAGAGCCGCGGAAGGCTACACATGGGTCGTGTCTACTGCCTCTTGCGCCGTGCCTATCCGGGCAGTTCGGATGACGATATCGCCCGACTTTACCCAAACTACCTTTGCTTAACCCTGCCCGTCATCGCCACCTTCGAAAGCCTAGCCGGGTCTACCCATCCTCGCCTCCTGCACGCGGCCATAAAATGCACCGCCCAGGCCGGACACAAGGTCACGCAAGACATTCTCTCTAGTTTTACTAATATCATTGCGCAAGGTATGTCTTCTTCTTTACAAAACCTCATCCATACGGACGAAGTTCGCCATTTATGCCACGATGTCTATCCTTACTGCTTTCCCACCACGCAAAATATTGTCGCGCGAGTTTTAGGCGAAGGAAACATGCCCCACCCAGTAATCAAACATGTAGACGTTCCTCACGATTACGATGGATTATGGCTTAGCGCGCGCCAAGGTAGCACTGTTCCCTCCACCAAGGGGCGCGCTTTAAACTATGCCCTGACGCGGGCGGTTTCTACTGAAACGGCCATCTGTGGCTTTTATGATGCCGAAAGTCGCCCGCAAGCTGATGTGCTGCTTTTTGTGGCCTATCAGAAGCTCACCCTAAAAAAAGAAACAAAAATTTGGCAGGGTCCTGTCTTTCAAGTGCGCAATTTTTACGAAATGGGACCATTTAGTAAGATAGCTTCCCTCTATCAAGCCATCGCTCATGACTGGTACTTGCCGGTGGTGTTTCGCCGCCTGCCATTTGTTGGCGGAACAAACCTCTATGTCGAGTTCAGCCTGCTTCAAGCACTTGGTGGATATGACCACCAATCACTTACGGAGGACCTCGAGCTTGGCACGCGAGCGTACCTTACTACCGGGGCCTGGCCGGACTATTTACCCTATGCCAGTAGTGAGCAGACCCCCCCGAGTTTTCTCTCCTTTTATCGCCAACGCCTGCGTTGGGGGGCAGGTCATCTCCAGGTTATGGATAAAATACGGCGCTCCGAGGGTAGTCCTCCGGCCCGCAAGGAGCTTCTCTTACGGCATTTGTCCATTAAAGGTCCCTACGAATGGACTTTTTATCAGACCGTCACCTTACTACCTCCCACCATGCTCTTCCTTTACCTGACCGGCAATGTCGACCCCAGCATTTTGCCTCACTTTATCCGCATACTTTTAAATGTCCTGAGCTTGGTGTACATTTGCTTCACTTTCTATGCCTTCTTTCGTTATCGGCACTTTCTCGACCAAACGAGTCGCCCCCTCACTTGGTATGGCCATCTCGGAGTAGGGGCGGAACTGTGTTTCTTACCCCTAGCAGCCTTCTTCTTTCCGGTACCTTACACCAGCGCCATGATACTTAAAGCCATTGGGCGCTCACCGAAGACTTGGACCAAGACCCCTCGCACCGGAGAATAGCCGCCAGAACTCGACAAGCGGTGTTTCCCTTTGGTACAATGAAAAAGGATCCCCACGATAGGGATCCGAGGGAGGAAGCTCATGGAACAGCATCCCCAGAACAAAAATGTTATCACCCGGTTAGCGAAGATCAGTGGCCACCTTGAAGCAGTAAAAAAAATGGCGGCAGAGGGGCGAGAATGCAGCGAACTACTCACCCAACTGTCTGCCATCATCGGCGCACTTAATGGGGTCAGCCGGGTAATTCTCGAAGACCATATCAGTCACTGCCTCGTGGGATCAACGGGGGAGGGCAAACAAGAATCACTAGACAAACTATTTGATGCCGTTGACAAGTACTTGGGCACAAATACGAAACGCCTTGAAAGCCCACATTAAGGGTAGAAGGAAGTTTTAACATGCAGTTTGTCGTAAAAACCATCATTTCTGCTTTGCTCATCGCGACCATATCCACAGTTAGCCGCCGTCTACCCATGCTCGGCGCTATCATCGCCTCGTTGCCGTTGACCTCCATCTTAGCTATGATCTGGCTCTATACCGATACACAAGATATCCACAAAGTGATTGCATTATCCCAAGGCATCAGCTGGATAATACTACCCTCATTGGTTTTTTTTATCGCTTTTCAAACGCTGCTCAAGCGAAATGTTACTTTCTATCCCGCTTTGGCTATGGCCTCCTTGGTCATGCTTGCCTCTTACTATGTCTACCTCAATATTCTCGGGCGCTTTGGTGTGCGCCTTTAGTACTACTCCTCCAAGGACTCGGGCTTCTGTACCACTCTAGCGATAGCCACTACTGAGTCGTTTTGGTCGAGGCGGATAATGGTCACGCCTTGCGTGGAACGACCAAGTTGCGAGATGCTCCTCATGTCCATGCGGATAATGATGCCTTGCTCCGTGATGACCATGAGATCGTCTTCTGAATTGACAGCGCGCAGGCAGACCACTTCGCCATTGCGCTCCGTCATCTTGACGGTGCGTATGCCTTTGCCGCCCCTGGTCTGTTTGCGGTAGTCTTCGATGGCTGATCTTTTGCCAAAACCATTTTGTGTCACCACGAGCAGAGCGACGCCTTCTTTAACAATATCCATCCCGATACAGTAATCACCCGGCTCTAACTGTATCCCCTTAACTCCTTGGGTGTCACGACCCATGGCGCGTACATCGCTTTCATCAAAGCGAATTGCCATGCCAAGACGTGTGCCAAGCACAATCTCTTGTTGGCCGTCGGTGACGCGAACGGCAATGAGTTCGTCATTCTCTCTTAAAGAAATGCCAATCAAACCATTGTTTCTGATAGAGGCATACTCCATTAGACTCGTCTTCTTTACCATGCCTAGGCGGGTGGCCATAAAGAGGTACTCTTCCGTCGCCGCTGTCTCCTTTAAGGGAATGACGGCGGTGATTTTTTCTTTGGCCTCGAGCGCAATGAGATTGACAAGGGCCAACCCGCGAGCTTGTCGGCTAGCCTCGGGTACCTCGTGCACCTTCGTGCGGTATACCCGACCCTTGCTGGTGAAAAAGTATAGATAGTGATGCGTCGTGGTGATGAAGAGATTCTCGACGAAGTCTTCTTCGCGCGTGCCCATGGCGGTTACACCGCGTCCGCCGCGCCGCTGACTGCGGTAGGTCTCTAGGGGCAGGCGTTTAATATACCCTTGGTGGGTGAGGGTGACGACAACATCTTCTTCGGCAATAAGGTCTAGGGTGCCCAAGTCGGCAACCGTCTCGACTATTTCGCTGCGCCTTGCGTCGCCATGGCGTCTTTTGATATCGCTAATTTCGCTCTTGATGAGGGCGAGGAGGATTTTTTCATCGCCAAGAATGTTTTTTAATTGATTTATTAAAGCCGCTAACTCTCTTTGTTCATTTTCTAGTTTTTCACGCTCCAGCCCCGTGAGTCGGGCCAGGCGCATATCCAAGATGGCCTGGGCTTGTTTTTCGGAAAAAGTGAACGCGGCCATGAGGTTTTGTTTGGCCAATTCCGTGGTTGCCGAAGCGCGGATGGTGGAAATAATGGCGTCAATATGGTCTAGCGCGTGTAGCAATCCGGCGAGGATATGGTCTCTGGCTTCTGCCTTGTCCAAGTCAAACTTAGTCCGGCGACTGACCACTTCTTTTTGGTGCTGCAAGTAGTAGTGGAGCATCTCTTTCAAGTTGAGGGTCCGGGGCTGCCCATCAACGAGGGAGAGCATGATGATGCCAAAGGTCGTTTCCATTTGGCTATGTTTGTACAGCTGGTTTAAGATTACCTCACTATTGGCATCACGGCGCAGCTCGATGACGACCCTAATGCCCTCGCGGTCGCTCTCGTCGCGTAGGTCGGTGATGCCCTCGATCTGCTTATTTCTCACCAGCTCAGCAATGCGTTCAATCATCTTCGCTTTGTTGACTTGGTATGGTACCTCGTTGACTATGATTCTAGTCTTACCGCTGTTCATCTTTTCTAGGCGAGTTTTGGAACGAATACGCACCGAACCTCTGCCGGTATGATAGGCCTGCATAAAACCATCACGTCCGAGAATTAAACCACCGGTAGGAAAGTCCGGCCCCTTGATGTGCTGCATAAGCTCGGCGATCGTGATCTCGGGGTTGTCGATCATCGCAATCACGGCGTCAATTAACTCGCTTAAATTGTGGGGAGGGATATTCGACGCCATCGCCACCGCAATGCCCGAGGTGCCATTGGCCAAGAGGTTAGGAATGCGCGCCGGCAGCACTAAGGGCTGTTCAAGAGTGTCATCAAAATTTGGGCCCATGTTGACGGTGTTCTTGTCTAGGTCGGCCAACATATCCATGGCGAAGGTTTCGAGGCGCGCCTCGGTATATCGCATGGCCGCAGCGGAATCTCCATCGATAGAACCGAAATTACCATGGCCATCAATCAAAGGATAGCGCGAAGAAAAGCCTTGCACCAGCCTAACCATGGTGTCGTAGATAACCCCATCGCCATGCGGATGATACTTACCTAAGACCTCGCCCACGATGCGCGCACTCTTTTTGTGTGGTTTGTCAGGGGTGAAGCCCAATTCGTGCATCGCATAGAGGATGCGCCGATGAGCCGGTTTTAAACCATCCCGGACATCAGGCAGGGCCCTCGCGACGATGACACTCATGGCATAGTTGATGTATGATTTCTGAACCTCGTCTTCTATCTTGATCTTTTCGATGCGCCCGTGAGTATAGTCCATTATCATCCCTCATCCCTATACGTCTAAGTTTGTGACCTGACGAGCATACCGCTCGATAAATTCGCGGCGTGGCTCAACCTTATCGCCCATGAGAATGGTAAAAATTTCGTCTGCCAGCATTGTTTCTTCGAGGGTGACTTGCAGGAGGATTCTCTGATGGGGATTCATCGTGGTACTCCACAACTGTTCGGCATTCATTTCACCAAGACCCTTGTATCTTTGAATCGTGACCGAGCTGCCCCTCCCAATTTCTTTTAAATTCCGCTCTAATTCTTCATCGTTATAGCAGTAACGCTCTGTCTTACCCTTTTTTATTAAGTAAAGGGGTGGCTGGGCGATGTACAGATATCCAGCCTTGATCAGGGGTTGCATATAGCGGAAGAAAAATGTCAATAACAAGGTGCGGATATGGGAGCCATCAATATCGGCATCAGCCATAATAATCACTTTATGGTAACGAGCCTTGGCCACTTGAAAATCATCGCCGATGCTCGTGCCCATGGCGGTGATAATCATGCGAATTTCTTCATGGTTTAGTATTTTGTCCAGGCGCGCTTTTTCGACGTTGAGTATCTTTCCCCCTAAGGGTAAGATGGCCTGAAATTTACGGTCACGTCCTTGTTTGGCGCTGCCCGCGGCCGAGTCACCTTCCACTAAGTACAATTCACAAAGACTTGGGTCGGTCACTGAACAATCCGCTAGCTTACCGGGCAGCGGTGTGATGTCAAGGGCGCTTTTACGCCGGGTTAATTCTCGGGCACGACGGGCCGCTTCGCGGGCCTGGGACGCTAGGACTGCTTTTTCGATGATTTTTTTCCCAACACTCGGGTTTTGTTCGAGAAAAGCTGTTAATCCTTCCCCGACAAAAGAGTCGATCATGCCGCGCACATCGGAATTGCCTAATTTAGTCTTGGTTTGTCCTTCGAACTGCGGGGCTAACAGGCGCACACTGATGACCGCGGTAAGTCCTTCGCGAATATCCTCCCCGGTGAGGTTGGCATGTTGCTCCTTGATAATGTTAAATCTGCGGGCGAAGTCATTGAGCGTCCTGGTCAGGGCTATTTTAAAGCCCGCCTCGTGACTGCCCCCCTCTGATGTGTGGATGTTATTTACAAATGAATAAATAAATTCTGTATAACCATCGTTATACTGCATGGCAATGTCAAAATAATATCCACCTTCCCTTTCCAGAGAAAAGGCGATTGCGTCTTTATGGATGACATTTTTGTTTTTGTTTAAGTGCGTCACGAAAGATTTTATGCCACCCTCATAATGAAAAGTCTCACTCACATCCGAGCGCTCATCAATGAAGTTGATGCGAAGCCCGTGCATGAGGAAGGCTATTTCGCGCAAGCGCAGAGATAGGGTTTCATGCGAAAAGATTATCTCCTCAAATATTTCAGCATCAGGCTTGAAATGAACAAACGTGCCCGTCTGATCGCTAGGGCCTTTTCTTACAAGTTCGCTCTGGGGCACTCCCCTTGAATAGCTCTGCTCATAGACCCCTCCCTCGCGCCTTATTTCTAAGACCAGCCATTCGGAAAGGGCATTGACAACCGAGGCCCCGACACCATGAAGTCCGCCCGAAACCTTGTAGCCGCCACCGCCAAATTTAGCCCCAGCATGCAGTACGGTGTATGCAGTTTCGGCAGCTGTCCGGCCGGTTTGGGGATGCAATCCTACCGGTATTCCTCGACCATCATCTCTTACACTTACACTGCCGTCATTAAATACTTTTATTTCTATGTTTTTACAATGACCGGCCAGTGCCTCATCAACGGAGTTATCTACTATTTCCCAAACTAAATGATGCAATCCCCGGGAGCTGGTCGACCCTATATACATACTGGGTCTTTTCCTGACAGCCTCTAGCCCTTCTAGAACCTGAATTTGTTCTGCACCATAGTTGCCGTTTTCTATTGATGACACCTCTCCACCACCTTTTTTTTGTGCCTATTCTTTATCATAACAGGTATCTACTCCGTGTTGTAGTAAAAGAGTCGTGATTTATCTCGGCTACGTGAATTTTGATTTACTAAGAAAGTTGCATCGCCGGCGCAAGGTAGCACCGGCTATGGCGGAGAGATATATTTTGTCATTGGTCACGACAAATGCCTTGGGAATCTGATCTTCTGCCACGTTGACGTGCATGTTGCGCGAATGTGTTCGCTTGAGAAATTCTCTAGTTGACAGTGCCTTGGCAGTCTTGATATCAAAGACACCTATAATCTGGTCACTAGGGATAATGTAATCCCCACCCAAATGAAGAAACACTAAATCACCTTGCCTTGCCGAATATTTATGATGTTGCACCGGTCTCTTTCGCCTGACCATGGCCACTCTAGTGTCTCGGTTCCGGTGATGAGCGCTTGAATCCTGCCACTTAAAGTAGTAAGCAGCAGTTGACGGCGTTTTTGATCGAGCTCAGAAAAGACGTCATCAAGGAGTAATATGGGGTAATCACCGGTAACTTTATACATGTATTCCATTTCCGCAAGCTTCAAACTCAGTACCGCGGTGCGCTGCTGTCCCTGCGAGGCATAGTCTGCGGCCGATAGTCCGTTGATCAAAAAAAATAAATCATCACGGTGAGGCCCAATAGTGGTAATGCCGCGGGCAACCTCCTCTGTTTGTCTCCTCTGCAGGCTTTCGGTCACTTCGGTTGGGGTATAGAGATGGCTGTCTTTGATTAATGAACTCATGTACCTTAAAGAGAGATTCTCCTTGCCTTGATTAATGCCCTTACTGATGGCGGCATAAGAGGTGGTCAATTCGTTGACGGCCTTAAATCTGCGCTCCGTTACTTGACAAGCCAAGGTAGCTAGTTGCTCGGTCCAGGGCCAAATTTCTGTAGGGCGCATTCTTCCCCTTTGTACCGCCTTTAAACATTCGTTCCTTTGTCGGAGTACCCTACCGTACTGCTGAAGTACGCTAAGGTAGACCCGGTCAATTTGCGAAAGCAAAATATCAAGAAGGCGTCGGCGAAGTCCCGGTGCCCCTTTGATGATATTCAAGTCATCGGGAGAGAAACACACAACATTAAGGATGCCTATAAAATCAGCGAGGCGGACTACGGGAATTCCTGAAACCTTGGCTTGTTTCTTGTTTTGTTTTTGTGAGTAGCTTATTTCTAGAGTATGTTTAATATCTCCTTGAAGGACAGCTTCTCCACTGACATAAAAGGTATCTCTGTCAATGCAAACCATTTCTTTTTCGTGGGCTAGACGATACGACTTGGTGGTGGCCAAAAGAAACAGCGCCTCTAGGAGGTTAGTCTTACCTTCACCATTGCTGCCAACGATAAGGTTGATATGAGGAGAAAATGAAACGTCTTCCGCGAAGTAGTTGCGAAAATTCCTCAGCCTGACGCTCTCTACCCACATTCTAGGTGATTATATAGATCTGATTATCGATAGTGACCTGGTCACCCGGATACAGTTTGCGGCCGCGGCGCTCTTCTTTTTCACCATTAACCAACACCAAATGCTCTATTAAATAATGTTTTGCTTCTCCCCCACTAGAAGTGATGTTAGTGTTTTTAAGAAATTGTCCCAAAGTTATATGTTCTCTCACCACTATCACTCTCTTCTTCTCTAGGATTGATCACTACGATAATCTTACAGGCATGACCAAACTCCAGTAATTTTTCTCATTTTTTATACTCTGAGCCACCACGGGACCAAATTGACCGGTGAAGGACATCTTTACATCGCCATAATCCAAGGCGCGCATGATATCACTGAGAACTTTATTATTAAAAAATATGTCTAGATCCTCACCATTTTTTTCTATAGGCCATTCCTCATAATGACTGCCAAGCTCGGCTGAATGGGCCCTTACACAGAGTATCTGATTGTTGAAATTTAATCTTACGATACCTGTCAGGAGATCCTTGGTCATAATGGCGCATCTATCTAAGGCGGTCAGTAGAATTTTCGGGTTTAACTGGACTAGCGTAGTGAAATTTGTGGGAACATATTGGTCAACATTGATATATCTTCCCTCGAGTAACTTGGAAACCAGTGTAGTATTCCCTATTTGAACAAGACAATGGTTCTTACCTACCGCTACTTCTACGGGCTCGTCAGTTTCGTCAAGTAGCCGTAAAAGTTCATGGACAGCCCTTCCTGGCATGACCATGGAAAAGGCAGTTTCGTCTTGGTCTACCAATGATTCCTGCCGGGAGGCCACTTTAGTGCCATCAGCCGCTACGAGCCGGAGCCTGTTATCCTGGTATTCCCATAACATACCGGTGAGGATGAGACGAATTGAATCCTGCGACATGGCGAAACTCACTTGTTTCAGCATGCTTTTCAACTGCGCTTGGGGGAGGGTGATTACGGTCAAGCCTTCGATCTCCGGAATCTCCGGAAAAAAGGATGCAGCCATACCAACTAACTCCATATCGGAAAAACCGCTGCACAGTTTAAGAACGTGCCTTCCTTCGGCCACATGCATACTCACTTCTTCGCTCGGAAATCTTCTGGCAGCTTCGCTTAACAGGCGCCCGGGTACTACGATTGACCCAGGCACAATGACCTCTGCTTTAATTTGTGCGGAAATAGCTAGCTCTAAATCATTTGCAGTGAGAATTAAGGAGTCATTTTCGGCGATAATCCTGACGCTAGATGAAGAATCTCCTAATTTGGAACTAGTAGCCCTAGCTACATCCGTGGCGGCGGCGACAAAATCATCTCTCCGCATAACAATTTTCACGGGCATCCTCCGTTCTAAAATTATCAAAGCGTGCATAGAATCATTAGTTAAGAAACCGTAGTGCTAGTAGTAAGGGCTGTGGAGATGTTATTAAGTGGGGAAGATGTAGAGAGCATCGTCTCTAAAGGGCGCTGTTAGGTTGTGAGTAATTGCAAGCAACTATACGGCGAGATGGGGATAAAGCGCGGCTCTAAAATTAGTCCACAAAAAAAAGTGTATAAGGTGAGCAAGGGTGTGGATTATATAGTTTTTAGCTTTAGCTCGATTTCTCGAATGATAGCGGCAAAAGTAGGGTCATTGACCATGTCGGTAGAGATTTTATCACAAGCATGAATTACGGTGGTATGGTCGCGGCCGCCAAATTCTGCGCCAATGCGCGGCAAGGAGGCATCGGTGTTTTTGCGGGCCAGGTACATGGCAATCTGACGCGGCAAAGATATATTGCGGGTGCGTTTCTTGGCGGAGAGTTCCTCTACCTTTATACCAAAGTGGGCGGCAATTACTTTTTGGATATCACTTATTTTTATAACTTTAGTCTTTTCCTCGGGGAATAAATTGCGCAAGACTTCATCGATGAGTTCTCTGGTGATGGTTTTTTTGCTGAAAGAAACATAGGCCATGATACGAATCAGCCCGCCTTCAAGCTCCCGGATGTTGCTGTTGATACGACCTGCCAAGTAGGAGGTCAACTCTAGAGGGATGCGGAAGTTCTCACTCTCTGCTTTCTGGCGGAGGATGGCCACCCGGGTTTCGAAATCCGGGGGCTGAATGTCCGTGATTAATCCCCATTCGAAACGGGAGCGCAACCGGTCCTCTAGAGTGGCAATCTCTTTTGGCGGGCGGTCGCTCGAAAAAATTATTTGTTTGCTGGCTTCATGAAGGGCGTTAAAAGTGTGGAAAAACTCCTCTTGAGTCTGCTCTTTACCTGCTAAAAACTGTATATCATCTACCAACAACAAGTCCACTGAACGATACTTACTGCGAAACTCCACTGTCTTGCGCTGTTGTATGGAAGAAATGAATTCGTTGGTAAATTTTTCACAAGATATATACACTACCTTCATTCTGGGAAAGTTCTGGAGGACATAATGTCCTATGGCGTGCATGAGGTGGGTTTTACCAAGCCCGACGCCACCATAGATAAATAGGGGGTTGTAGGCTGTGGCGGGCGCTTCAGCCACAGCTAAAGAAGCAGCATGGGCGTAACGATTACTTTCCCCGATTACAAAATTGTCAAATGTGTAGCGGGGCGTAAGCAAAGGCATGTCCTCAGAGTTTACCCGCTCGGAGGAGAGAGATGAAGATTTTGCCGATACTTCGGAGGCTAAGATAAATTTAACCGTCATTTCTCTGTTGAGTACAGATGAGAGGGATTTCTGCACCGTAGGTGTATAGTTGTTTTCTAGCCAGTTGCGGTTAAACTCTGTGGCCACGATGATGGAGAGGGTATTACCTTGCAGCTGATGGGCTTGGCAGGGATACAGCCACGTTTCGAATTGATGCTTGCTGATTTGAGATTCGAGCAAACCAAGTGTAGTCTGCCAGATCTCGGATGCGGTCATTGGCATATGCTAGCCTCCCCAGAAAGTGTAGACGTATCTTTTCGCCGCGAAGTGCGTCGAATCCTATGTGGACAAAGTATAAGCTCGACTCTTTTTTTGTAGATGGCTTTGGATATGATATACACAATCGCTGTGGATGTCTAGTTTTTAGCGCTTGGGGCATGCAACTGCTCTGTATTTCGTCCCATGTCGAGTTGTTTCGACACGGAATAATCCACAAACTTATCCACAGGTGTGGAGAACATTTGTACGGGTCACTAAAATGGTTCATCAGGATTTTCGCGCACTGCTCAGCCTACCGCCATCGACAGTGGGCGAGGGCAGTTGACAAGACGCACAACTTATCTACAGAGTTATCAACAGGTGTGCATAAACGACACCGTTCGACACGGATAATAGCCTTGTTTTGATGATTGCGTCAGGCAGAGCGTTTTGATATAATCGCAAGGATAGTCTTGCTCTATAGGCTCTGAAGGGAGAGTGAATATATTGAAGCGTACATTCCAGCCAAATAATCGGCAACGCAAGAAGGTTCATGGTTTTCGCGAAAGAATGAGCACCGCTAATGGGCGTAAAGTGTTAAGCCGCCGCCGTTTAAAGGGAAGAAAAGTATTGTCTGCCTAAGGAGATGGGTGACCTGCGACCTTGCTACCGACTCAAGAAAAGAAAAGAGTTCTCTCATGTTTTTGCCACGGGGCGCTCTGCCGCTGGTAGTCTCATGGTGGTCTACAGTCTCTCGAGAGATGGCGGTAGTGTTCGCGTCGGTTTTTCTGCCGGCAAAAAGTTAGGTAATGCTGTTTTACGCAATCGGGTCAGGCGCAGAATTAAAGAAGTTGTGCGCAAGTCTCTGCCAGACCTAGTTAATGGCAGAGACTTAGTGGTCATTGTTCGAGCAGGGGCAGTGAAAGCGACGTGCTTAGAACTGGAAAAAGAATTTCAATTGATCTGCCGTCGCTTAAAATTGTGGAGAGTGCCATGAAGACGGCAGCCCTTTTGTTGATTGACCTCTACCAGCGATATATTTCCCCCCTGAAGGCTCCTAGTTGTCGCTTTCGCCCTACTTGTAGTCAGTATGCTAAAGAGGCAATTCTGCGACATGGGGCTTTTTCTGGCATTTTGCTGGCTCTCTGTCGCCTGTTGCGCTGTCACCCTTGGTCTATGGGGGGATACGACCCTGTGAAATAAGCTCTGGAGGGATGATTGCTCTAATGGAAATTATCAATGTCATGCTAAAGACAATGCTAGACTATTTTTTCGGCTTTACACAGAACTATGGGGTGGCAGTCGTGCTGTTGTCTTTAGCAGTCACCGTCGTTACTCTGCCGTTAAACATTAAGCAAATGCAGTTTACCCGGGCTATGCGCCGCATCCAGCCTGAGCTTGACGAAATCAAGAAGAAGTACAAAGACGATAAAGTGAAGATTAATGAGGCCACCGTGGCGCTATGGTCAAAGTACAAGGTCAATCCCGCCTCGGGCTGTTTGCCAATGCTTATTCAGATGCCCGTTCTCTGGGCGATGTTTAATGTACTGCGCATTCCCGATATTTTTTCTAAGCAGCCCTACTTCTTTGGGCTCAATATGACCATGCCAAGTCCTGAGGTCGCTATCATGACCTTGCCATGGTTTTATTGGATTCTCCCTGTTTTAACAGTGGGGACTACATTTTGGCAGTCAAAGCAAACTATGCAGAGTACTGACCCTTCCGCCCGCACCATGTTGTACATCATGCCCTTGTTTATGGGATGGTTTACCCTGCAGTTTCCCACAGCACTCGCTCTGTACTGGGTGTCGCGCAATGTCTTTACGGTAGGACAGGAGTATCTCTATGCTATGTTCGTATCCCGTGGGACGGTGGAAGTGGAGGCGGGTACTAGTGAAAAGCGTCGAAAAGACCGCTAAGAGTGTCCGAGATGGTATAGAGAGTGGCTTAGCTGAGCTCGGCCTATCCCTGGAGCAAGTCGAGGTGATAGTGCTCGAGGAGCCCACCAAGGGCCTTTTTGGCTTGTGGGGTGCGAAGCCCGCGCGGGTGAGGGTGACGAAGAAAAGCACAGTTTTGGAGATGGCGGTGGTCTTCTTGACCACTTTACTACGCCACATGGGAGCAGATGATGCCGTTTGTGAAGTCACAAGGGAAGGTGCGGATGAGGTAGAAATTGCCATCAACGCCACTAACTCGGGTCTGCTTATCGGCAGGCGAGGACAGACTTTAGACGCCATACAGCAGCTGACGGCAGTGATTTACACTCGCTCCGGCGGTGAAAAGCGGTTGCAGATCGACGTTGGGCAGTATCGTGAGCGCCGTAAGCAATCGCTCATCGAACTCGCCAAAAGCCTGGCCGAGAGAGTTCGCCGCACCGGTCGCAAAGCGGTACTTGAGCCGATGAGCGCCTCAGAACGGCGCATAGTACATGTGGCCCTGCAGGACGAAGTTGGCGTCTTGACCTACAGTGAGGGGGACGAACCCTACCGCAAAATCATTATCGCGGTGCGCTAAAGGATCGCTTGCCCAGTAACTGATGGTTACTGGGTTGTTTTGTTAAGGAGGAGGAAATGTGCACCAGGAAGTCATTGCCGCCATTTCTACAGCCCCCGGAGAGGGCGGAATTGCCATCGTGCGCCTTAGCGGGGGAAAGTCTTTAGAGGTAGTCAAGAATTGCTTTCAGCGTCGCAAGGGGCGCTTCTCCCCGCGTCCATGGCGAGTCTATCTAGGTGACATTGTGGATAGCGATGGAAGGCGCATTGATGAGTGTTTGCTCACATTTTTTCGCGCTCCTAATTCTTATACCGGGGAGGACGTCGTCGAGCTTGGCATTCATGGGGGCGCGTTTGTCGCCGGGCGGGTGCTCGAGCGCTTGCTCGAGTGTGGCGCGGTGTTGGCGGCTCCCGGAGAGTTCACCAAGAGAGCCTTCCTCCAGGGGCGACTTGATTTGAGCCAGGCGGAGGCCGTCATAGATGTCATTCGCGCTAATTCCGATGTGGCTTTGCAGAATGCCAATCTCCACCTAAGGGGTGCCTTGACGGCAGAAATTAGGGAGGCTGAGCGGGCATTGCTCCGCGTACTGGCGTTAATTGAGGCGCAAATTGATTTTCCGGATATGGACACTCCTAAGGTAACGCTGTCGGAAGCGGGAGCGGAGCTAGAGGCTGCTCATGCTGTTTTGAGCAAACTACTCGCGAGTGCCAGGCGTGGCCGGGTGGTCAAGGATGGTTACCGGGTGGTCATAGTCGGTCGCCCCAATGTGGGGAAGAGCTCGTTGTTTAACTACCTTGCCGGTCAGGAGCGAGCAATTGTGACCGATATCGCCGGCACCACCCGCGACATTTTGGAGGTCAGTCTTAATATTAATGGCCTGCTCGTCAACTTGCTCGATACTGCGGGTTTGCGTGGTGATGGTGATTTTATTGAGAACCTAGGTATGGCACGCACGGAGCAAGCCATGCTGGAGGCTGATTTGCTGTTGGTGTTGCTTGATGGCTCTACCAATTTAACGAACGAAGATGAGGCGCTTTTGGCGAAGACGACAACAAAGCAACGCCTCCTCGTCGTCACCAAGGCTGATTTACCGCTCCAGGTAGTTTTGCCGCCCGCTGAAAGCGCAATTTTAGTGAGCACGGTGACCGGGGGTGGTGTGGTCGAGCTAAGGGAGACCTTAGCCCGCGAGGCTGGGCGCACTATCGGCGGGGAGCATAATTTGCTCCTTACTAATATCCGGCACACGGAGAGCGTGAGACGCAGCCGAGAGGCCACGAGGGCCGCGATCGAGGCGGCTCGCACTGGCTGGGAGTTAGAGTTGGTCGCGATTGATGTGCGCCAAGCCTTAGACTATCTCGGTGAAGTCGGGGGGAGGACGATCTCTCAGTCCCTCACCGATGAAATATTTACACAGTTTTGCATTGGGAAGTGAAAAATTATGTATGTGGCAGGTAGTTACGATTGTGTGGTGGTGGGCGGTGGACACGCCGGTTGCGAGGCTGCTCATGCCGCGGCGAGAATGGGCTGTCGCGTGGTTTTGCTCACGCACAGTCTCGACGCCATCGCCTTAATGCCTTGTAACCCAGCCATAGGGGGGCCGGCGAAGGGGCACGTAGTGGCTGAGATTGACGCTTTGGGTGGCTTGATGGGGTTCGTTGCCGATCAGACGTTTCTACAGATGCGCATGCTCAACACCGGCAAGGGTCCGGCGGTGAGGGCTCTCAGGGCTCAAGCCGACAAGAAGCAGTATCAGGCCCTAATGAAAAAATTGCTAGAGAGTACCCCGGGTTTGCGCATTATCCAGGCCTTAGTGACCGAGGTGTTGTCTGACAATGGTCAAGTCAGGGGGGTACGCACCCATTATGGGGCGGAGTTTTATGCCGCGACTGTGGTCATCACGGCGGGAACTTACCTCGAGGGCCGGGTGGTCGTAGGCCAGGCAAGTTTGCAGAGTGGCCCCAACAGCCTGCTCGCTTCAACGGGTTTATCGGCCAGTCTTGGCCGTCTGGGCATAGAGATGGGCCGCTTTAAGACTGGGACGCCACCGCGCATTCACCGCCGGAGCGTTGACTTTTCGCAAATGGAAGAGCAGCCTGGGGATGATATCCCGGCGAGGTTCTCTGTGCGCAGCACTCGTGAAAGGCGGGCGCAGCTCAGCTGTTACCTCACCTACACCACAGAGCGCACTATTGCCATAATTCGGGACAATTTGCATCGTTCGCCTCTGTACTCGGGGATGATTGAAGGGCGAGGCCCGCGGTACTGCCCTTCGATCGAGGACAAGGTGGTGCGCTTTGCCGACAAGGAGCGCCACCAGTTGTTTCTTGAGCCCGAAGGGTTTGATACGGACGAGATGTATGTACAGGGCTTTTCCACTTCCCTGCCCGAGGATGTGCAGGTGGAATTATTGCGCTCTGTAGTGGGCCTGGCCGAGGTCGAGATGATGCGCCCCGGTTATGCCATCGAGTATGACTTTGTTTTACCGACCGGTCTTAGTCTGACGCTTGAGAGCAAAAACTGCGCCGGTCTTTTCTTTGCCGGACAAATCAATGGTTCCTCAGGGTATGAGGAGGCTGCCGGGCAGGGTTTGCTCGCCGGTGCTAATGCCGCGGCCAGGGTTTTGGGCAGACCTCCCTTGGTCCTGCTCCGCTCGGAAGCCTATCTGGGGGTGTTGGTAGATGATTTGGTTATGAAGGGCGTGACTGAACCCTATCGACTGATGACTTCGCGCGCTGAGCATAGACTGCTACTACGTCTAGACAATGCCCGTAGCCGCCTTGGCGAGGTGGCCGCCCAGTATGGGCTAATTGCCGCGGAAGATTACCAAGCCATAAAAGAGGAAGAGGAGGAGTTGGCACATTTGGTTGCCGTGCTTAACAGAAGGACGGTGCCAAATTGCGATGCGGTGAACCAGGTGTTGCAGGGTGTCGGTAGCGCCCCCCTCACGCAAGCTCAAACCGCAGCGGCACTCTTAAGACGTCCCGAGGTGAGGTGGGCGCATCTCGCGCCATTTTTGCCCGAGGCCAGCTCGGTATCACCGTCCTTGGCGACGCGCCTGGAGGTGGAGATTAAGTACGCGGGGTATATTGCTAAGGAGAGAGAGCAAGTGGAGCGATTTCTCCGCTTGGAGAATCGACTTATTGCGCAAAGTATAAATTTTGGGGATATTAGGGGTCTGTCTAATGAGGCCAAGGAAAACCTCACCCTGCGCCGACCGCATTCTGTTGGGCAAGCCATGCGCATCAGCGGGGTGTCTCCGGCCGATGTAGCGGTGCTCTTAGTATATCTTGAGGGGAGGTAGACCAGGATGGAGTGGGGTGAATTCCTCGCAGCGCTCGCCCCAATGGGGGTCACTCCCAGTGACCGACAACGAGAACAGCTGCAGCTTTATAGTGATATGCTACGGGAATACAATGAACGCTTCAATTTGACTGCGATTGTGCTAGAGAGCGAAGTCTGGCGCAAGCACTTTTTGGATAGCCTGTCGGCCTTGCTTGTTTTACCACATCGGGCGAAGGGGATAGATATTGGCAGTGGGGCTGGTTTTCCGGGCATACCTTTAGCCATAGTCTGTGAGGAGATGCACTTTGTGCTGCTCGACAGTCTCAAAAAGCGAGTTGGCTTCTTGCAGGAAGTTATTACCAAGGTCGGTTTGCAGACAAGGGTGAGTGTTTTGCACGGGCGGGCTGAAGATGTGGCGCGGCAAAGCCTCTACCGGGAGAAGTTTGATTTTGCCATTTCGCGCGGGGTGGCCAAACTGGTAGTGTTGTGCGAATTGTCCTTGCCCTTCGTCAGGGAGGGAGGTTTTTTTGTGGCGATGAAGGGGCCGCGCGCTCCCTTAGAAATAGAGGAAGCGAAGCATGCGGTACGCCTGCTCGGAGGTGGGAAGATGAGTATGGTGGCCTGGTTTTTGCCTGGGGGCGAAGAGGGGCGCTTGCTGGTGGTTGTCCCAAAGGTTGGCAGTACCCCGTTATGCTTTCCACGGCAGGCCGGATTGCCAGAAAAAAAGCCACTGCTATAGGCGATGCGGAGAAGGAAGGAATTTTGCGGTAGCGAATTATAAGCCGTAGAGTGTAATGACAAAGGAGTGGGATGCGGCGATGAGGTGGTTTGGTGGCGGTAACCTTGAGCGGGTTATAGAGCTTAAGGTGGACGACGTGAAGCCTAACCCATATCAGCCTCGCAAAACCTTTACCGAAGAGGGTTTGGCTGAACTGCGGGATTCGATACTGCAAGTCGGAATTATACAACCGGTCGTGGTGCGGAGGATTGGCCAAGGATATGAGCTGGTCGCGGGGGAGAGGCGCCTGCGGGCCGCCAAGGGGGCTGGGTTAGCCACTGTTCCCGCGGTGGTGCGGCAATACACCGATCAGGAGGTCGCCCAGGCCACTCTCATTGAAAATATTCAGCGCGAGGACTTAAATGTCCTAGAGGAGGCGCTCGCGTATGACCAGCTGCTCTCTGAGTTCCAGATCACACAGGAAGAGCTAGCCAAGAGGGTGGGCAAGAGCCAGTCCACCATCGCCAATAAGCGTCGTTTGCTTCGCTTATCCGGTGAAGTTAAGGAGATGCTAGCAACTGGTGCGGTGAATGAGAGGCAGGCGCGCGCTCTGCTCAAAATTGAGGATGTAACATTGCAGACAGAGGTCGCCTTGCAAGTTGTGCGGGCTGATATGACCGTCCGTCAAGTGGAAGAGGCTGTGGAACGGTGCCTCGGTGGTGAGGGACTCGAGGCTGCAGTCTTGGCCTCCACGGCAAAGCCTCTGCGCAAGTTCTTGGTGCGTGATGTGCGCATTTTTGTCAATACGGTGCGGGATGCAGTCGACCTCATGAAGCGCAATGGCGTCGAGGCTTCTGTGACGGAGATGGATGAGGAAGGGTATTATGAGGTGGTAGTGCGCATCGTCAAGCGCAGGTGAGGCGGGCGGGCGATGCTACCCCCGAAGTAGTTGTTGAGGTGAAGAAGGTAATGCCAGCAAAAGTAGTTGCCATTGTCAATCAAAAAGGCGGTGTGGGGAAGACCACGACCGCCGTTAACTTGGGTGCGGGGCTTGCGGAAATTGGGCAGCGGGTGTTGTTAGTGGATATAGATCCTCAGGGTAATGCTACTTCCGGACTGGGGATTAATCGTCGGCGCATCAAAAAGTGCATCTACAATGTCCTGATTGACGGACTGCCCATGGATGCGGTCATTTTGCCTACCGGGAATGAGGGCCTTGATCTTGCGCCCGCCACCATCCAATTGGCAGGAGCCGAGGTGGAGTTAGTCTTGGCCATGCAGCGGGAAATAAAACTGCGGGAGGCTTTATTGCCGCTCCTCTCCAGTTATGATTATATCCTCATCGATTGCCCGCCCTCCCTCGGGCTACTCACATTGAACTCGTTGACGGCCGCCTCCGGCGTGCTTATCCCCGTGCAGTGCGAATACTACGCCCTCGAGGGGCTCAGCCAACTGATGAGCACGGTGACCTTAGTCCAGCGCCATCTCAACCCCAACCTTGTGGTGACGGGGGCCTTGCTGACCATGTATGATTCCCGCACGAATTTAGCGGCACAGGTGGTCGAAGAGGTTAAGTCATTTTTCAAGGAGAGAGTCTTTGTGGCGATTGTGCCCCGCAATGTCCGTTTGAGTGAGGCCCCCAGCCATGGTCAACCGATCATGACCTATGACCCACGTTCCAAGGGGAGCGAGGTCTATAGGGAATTGGCGAAAGAGGTGTTGGAGCGTGCTTAAGCAGCGGTTAGGAAAGGGCTTGCAGGCCTTGATTACCGACATGGAGGCCGCTGCCAATGAGGGTGTATTACAGATTGCCCTTGAGCGCATTTTACCCAATCCTCATCAACCGCGTAAGATTTTTGCGGATGAGGAGTTAAAGGAGTTAGCCGATTCCATTCGTCAACATGGTGTCATTCAGCCCATTACGGTTCGGCCGCGGGGCGACGCTTACGAATTGGTGGTGGGTGAGCGGCGGCTGCGGGCGTCGAGGCTGGCTGGTTTGCCCGAGATTCCCGCCTTGGTCAGGGAGATGACTGATTTAGAGAGCGCGGAAATAGCCATCATTGAAAATTTGCAGCGAGAGGACCTCAACCCGCTCGAGGAGGCCGCAGCTTTTAGCCACCTTTTATCTGAGCTCGACTATACGCAAGAGAAGATTGCTATTCGCCTCGGCAAGAGTCGCTCCCATGTGGCCAACACGCTACGCCTGCTAACATTGCCCCAGCTGGCAGCGGACCTCGTGTTAAAGGGACAACTGAGCGCCGGACAGGCGAGGGCGGTTTTAGCTGTTCCGGAGCACCTCCGCGAGTCCTTCGCCTTGCGGATTGCCAGACAGGGATTGACCGTTCGGGAAGCGGAAAAGGCCGCTCATCGCCTGCAAAATGTTTCACGTGAAACAACGGCCTCGAAAACAAGGGGCGTGCTCTCGCTGGAGTACCGCGAGGCGGAGGACCGTCTGCGGGACTGCCTGCAAACCAAGGTGGAACTCAAGCACCAAGGACCGGGGGGCACTATAGAAATCGCCTATCATAACTCCGAGGAATTGGAGCGCCTAATGGAGCTAATGCTCAGGCAGGGGAGTTAGTATGAAGAAGCAGGTCTACTTGGATAATGCGGCCACCACTTGGCCGAAGCCTTTTTTGGTGGGTGAGGCCATGGCTGCCTTCATCCGCGATGGTGCCGCCAATCCAGGTCGCGGGGGTCACAGCCTGTCCTTGGCGGCCGGCAGGTCCGTCTTCTCCTGCCGCCAGCAACTGGCGGCACTGCTCGGGGTGAAAGATGCCTCGCGGCTGGTGTTCACCGCCAATGCCACGCAGGCTTTGAATATGGCCTTGTTGGGCGTGCTCCGCCCCGGAGATCACTGTATTACCACCTCTATGGAGCACAATGCTGTAGTCCGTCCCTTGCACCACTTAGCGCAGCAGGGGGTTGAAGTGACCGTGGTGCCGGGTACAAGCGATGGGTCAGTGGAGACCGCATTGCTGGCAGCGGCCGTTCGTCCCAACACGCGCTTAATCGCCATGACCCATGCCTCGAATGTTTGCGGCACGCTCTTGCCCATAGCGGAGGTCGGCGCGGTGGCGAGGCAGGCAGGGTTGCTCTTGCTCGTCGATGCTGCGCAGACGGCTGGGGTTTTCCCCATAGACGTCGAGCAGATGGGGATAGACATATTGGCTGTGCCAGGCCACAAATCACTCCTTGGTCCGCCCGGTCTCGGGGCACTCTTTGTGGGTCCGCGGGTCCACCATATTGCCCCGTTGGTTTACGGTGGGACAGGGAGTTTTTCTGCCGAGGCCGAGATGCCGCAGATTTTTCCGGACCGCCTGGAGGCTGGCACCCTAAATACGGTCGGGATTGTGGGGCTCGCAGCGGGGCTGGACTACCTCGCCACGCGGGGCATGGCCGACATCTATCGCCACGAAAGTGGCTTAATCAGGCAGCTGCGGAGTGGCCTAGAAAGCATAGCCAAGGTGAGGCTCTATGGTCAGTCCCTAGGTGCCCCCCTCGTGGCCTTCAACATTCTGGACATGGGTTCGACGGAAGTGGCGCATATTCTGGATGGAGAATTTGGCATAGCCACTCGGGCCGGGCTGCACTGCGCCCCCCTCGCTCACCAGACGCTGGGCACAAGTAAGCAAGGCGTGGTGAGGGTTAGCCCCGGACCATTTTCCACCGAAAGTGACATCGACTTGCTTCTGGAGGCAGTTTTAGAGATAGCGCAGGTGAGTTAGGAATGTTAGGGACAATAGTCAATGCTCTGGCCATTGCCGTGGGAGCTCTGCTCGGGCTGGTATTGCGCGGGGGCATTAGCGAAAAGAGCAAAGAGACAGTGCTGCATGGCCTAGGTTTGGCCGTTATACTCATTGGTTTGACCAAGGCGCTAGAGACGGGCAACCCGCTGATTGTCATCGGCAGCCTCGTCCTCGGAGGGCTGACCGGGGAGTGGCTCGACATAGAGGGGCGACTGTACAGTCTCGCCCAAAGGCTAGAGAAGAGGTTTATGCGGGGCGAGAGTCAAATTGGGCAAGCTTTCGTCACTACCAGCCTCATTTACTGTGTTGGGGCTATGGCGATAACCGGAAGCCTTGAAAGCGGTTTGACCGGCAACCATGCCACTCTCTTCGCCAAGGCAATGCTCGATGGGGTGTCGGCGATAGTATTTGCCTCCACCATGGGTGTGGGGGTAGTCTTCTCTGCTGTTGCGGTCTTTTTCTACCAAGGGGGCATAACCTTGCTCGCCGGCACGATTGCGCCGTGGTTGACCGCCGCCGCCGTTCGTGAAATGTCGGCCACGGGGGGCCTCCTCATTTTAGCCATTGGCATCAATATTCTGGAGCTCAAGAAAATACGCCTGGGCAATCTTTTGCCGGCCATGTTTTATGCGGTGATACTGACGCAGCTGTTTTAGTTGGTAAGGCCATAGATGATAGCGGGATTTTTTGGTATACTAATAGTGGGACAATTATAGAAAGAGGGTGCAATATGCCAAATTTTGCCAACCCATTCCAAGGGAATGTCAACAGGAAAATTGCTAAGGAAGAGCTCATCCAGGCCATTCGTCTCAACATCGCCGGTGAACTAGAAGCGATATTTGTCTATGACGCCCATGTGCTAGCCACCGACGACCCTGTAGCTAAAAAGGTGATAGGTGACATTAGGGATGAAGAGAAAGTCCATGTAGGCGAATTGATGGCCCTCTTGCGCTACTTAGACCCCGAGGAGGCCGAGCACTTTGCCGAGGGCGAAGGCGAAGTCAGAGAAATGTTAACGGCCCTGGGGATGCCAATTAATAATCGTTCAACCATCGGCAGCCTAAAAAAAGAGTAGGGAGGTGTAGGAGATGGAATTCTTACTGCGCAAGGATGCTCCTTTCACCCCGGAGCAATGGGAGAAAATAGACGAAACAGTGGTTAAAATCGCCCGCCAAGTGCTCGTGGGGAGGCGTTTTATCAGCCTTTACGGACCGCTTGGGGCGGGGGTGCAGAGCATCAACGTAGATACTTTTACAGCCGCAAACTGTGGGCAAATAGAGTTTTTCGGCGAAGACGAATGCGGCCCCTTAGCCGTTCGGAGTCGCTGCTTTGTCGAAATACCTATGGTCTACAAGGATTTAAAAATAGCGTGGCGAGACCTCGAACATAGCAATCAGTATGGTTTGCCCTTAGACTTGTCCAGCCTAATCGGAGCGGCAGCCATCTGCGCCAAGAAGGAAGACGAGCTCATTTTTCTCGGCAACCCAGAGCTTGGTTATGAGGGGCTCTTGACGGCAGCGGGAGTGCGCCGCATTGCCAAGGGAAACTGGAACGAGGGAGAAAGCGCCTTTATCGATGTAGCCCAGGGGATTGAATTATTGTTAGGGCAGGGCCTAGTCAGTAATTTTGCTCTGGTGGTCAGCCCTGATCTGTATCGACAGATGCAGAGAGTGCAGCCCCATACCGGGCTCTTGGAATCGGAGCGCGTCGGGAAGCTCGTGGAGGGGCATTTGTTCCAAAGCGCGGTGCTCGGCACTGACAGTGCGGTCCTAGTCTGCAGTGAGGCGCAAAACATGGACCTCGTCATCGGACAGGACATGATCACCGGCTACCTCGGCCCGGATAGACTCAACCACAGCCTCAGAGTGCTCGAGACGGCCCTCTTTAGGATTAAAAGAAAAGACGCCATCGTGGTCTTCGGCTAAAGAAGGCGCCTCGCAAAAAAGCGAGGCGCCTTCTTTATTTTGTTAATTGCAAGGTTAAATTACCGCCCTATAAACCAGGCTTCGCTAAACCAAGCACCGATGGGCCCCCACTGTACTCCTTGCACGCGATTGGCGATCGCCGTGACCACCGTGCGTTGGAAGATCCAAATATAGGGTAGCTCGTGATTCAAAATGCGGTCAAGCTCATGGTAGAGGCGCCGTCTTTCGGCGAGATCCATGGTGGCGCGTCCAGCCTCTATCAGTCTGTCGGCCTCGGCATTACGGAACTGGCCGCGGTTAAACCCTGGCACAACGCCGGCTGGATTTCTCACCGCTTGGGAGGAGTGGAAGAAGGAAAAACCACTAGGGTCAAGCCCAAGAGACCAACCGATGAGCACCATGTCATACTCCACCCGACTAAAACGGGCGAGCATTACGGACCACTCGAGGATTTCGACCACCAATTCTACCCCGATGCGCTTCCAGTAGCTTTCGGCGAGGGCGGCGATATCGGCACGGATGGCATTCCCCGCATTGGTCATGAGGCGCAAGGTCAAACGCTGGCCGTCCTTCATGCGCACTCCATCACGGCTACCCGCCGGCACTCGCCATCCGGCGGCATCGAGCATTTGACGTGCTCGCACCGCACTGTGAGTGTAGGGGTTCAGTCCCTGGGCCCCGGTAGCCCAGGAAGTCGGCACTTGGTGAGCGTGGATGACCTGCCCTCGCCGGTCGAGGACAGTGTCGACCATGGCCCGGCGGTCAAGTCCCACTACCAGGGCCTCGCGCACGCGGCGGTCACTAAGAATGGGATGCTCAAGGTTGAAGCTCACATAGTCATAACCGTGGCTTGGCACCTCTTTAAAGTAGGCACGCTGGGCATGTTCGCGCATGATGCGGTCAATGTGGTCAGTGAGTAGCGCGCCAAACCAGTCAATGTCGCCATTTTCCCAAGCAGCCTGCATGACATTGATATCCGGGTAGGTGCGGGTGATAACGCTCTGAATGTAGGGCCTCCCTCCGCCTTGGAAGAAGTCTGGGTTGCGGGTCAGCTCCACGAATTGTCCGGATACCCAGCGGGTAAAAAGGTAGGGGCCGTTCCCCATGGGCGTACGGCTCGTGGGGTGGGCACGGTGCTCCCGCACCGGTACATGGCCTAAGATGTGGTGTGGAATCAACCCCAGGCCGATGTTAAATAAGAAGGCGGAGTCAACCTGTCGCATTCTAAAATCGACAACATGGTCGCTGACCGCGATGATCTCTTGCACATGAGTTACCGCCGGACGGCGAGGGCCGTCGTATTCGGCATGCGCTACGGTGTCGAAAGTGAATTTTACGTCGCGAGCAGTCACCGGGGTGCCGTCATGCCACCTGACGTTCGGGTTCAACCAAAAACGCCAGGTCAGTGCTGTTTGATCCCATGTCCAGCGATCGGCGATGGCATTCATGGGACTGAGGTTTACATCGCTTCGTACTAAGCCCCAGGTGGTGCGTCCGTGAATGGCCGCCGAGGCGGTGTCTGTGGAGAGGATGGGGTTTAAGATCACCGGGTCAGCAATAGATCCGAGCGCTAGGGTGCCACCAACGGGTGGAGGCACGTAGGGGGTGTGAGTGATAGTGACGGTTGGGGGGTCGTCCTGCCAAGCGACCTCGGCACCAAGGGCCTCAGCCACGAAGCGCAGAGGAACCATGGTGCGACCTTCGACAATGACCGGCGGAACTGCCAGTTGCACCGGCGGCCCGTTGACCCAGGCGGTGGTGCTGCCGATGGTAAGGACTATGGCGCGCTCGCGCCGGTAGGCGGTAACAGTGCTGGTGGCCTGGTCCCAGTGTACTCTGGCCCCCAGCGCTTCAAAGATAGCGCGCATAGGAACGAGCGTGCGACCGTTTTGAATGACTGGTGCGACTTCTAAGACTAAGGGGCTTGCGTTAATGAGTACGCGTATCGGCCCCTGGGCAACAACCGGCGGGATGCCGATGAACAACGCCGCCAGCAAAGAAAGTATGGAAACGACCAGCAAAACGTGTTTACCCAAAATAAACCTCCCCCCTTCAATTCAAATCCTTCGATGGCAAAAAGAGCCGGTGCCGTGCGGGTGCGGGTGCTAGCAACACCTCCTTAGTCCTTGATTACTGCGCAATTTCCAAGTCGCACTACCTATGACTATAGATAAAGTATAATGCCGTGCAGAGCGTTATACAACGAGAACTGTGCAAATATTATATTAAGTTTTAGCAATATATTGCGCCTTTGTTCTCTATGGCAAGGGCAGCAGCTCCCTATTAACCATGAGAAAAGAGTTACCCCGCTGGTGACGGGGTAACTCTTTTCTGTGTAGAAGTTGTTAGTTGCCGGTCTTCTTCCCTCTAGGCTTGTTCTTTTTCCCCTGACCCTCCTGTTCGTCCTCATCCTTATCCTCGTAACGCTCTTTTTCCTGTTCATCTTCATCTTCATCTTCATCTTCTTGGTCGTCTGCTGCATCCTTCTTGTTGTCGCGAGCCCTGTCCTCGTGGTCGCCTCTGCCCTGGCCACGGCCTCTGTCATCCGTGAGGCCAAGCAATGAATCGAGGTTTTGCAGAGTGGGGTCAGCCACCATGGCGGCGTTTAGCTGAAGAACCGCTTCTTCCACCGGAATGCCCCGCTCGATAAGATCAACTAGGGCCGAGGTGATGGTGTCGAGTTCTTCTAATGATGGGTCCGCCTTAATGGCAGCGGCAATGGTCGCGAGGCCGATTTCGGGCTTAATCCCCACCTCATACATATCAATGAGGGCCGAGGCCAGCGAGGACGACTCTTGGCGAAAGACTTTCGGGTCAAGGTTCTGGCGCAGGGCAAGGAGTGCCTTGGTATGGAGAGGGGCAATACCTGCCTCAGTCATATCAGCGAGGGCCGAGGCAGTATGGTACACCGACTGTAGGCTAGGGTCGGCTTGGAGGGCCACCTTGAGTAAGTCCAAGGCCGCTTTTTCGTCGGCACTCACTTCGTGGAGGTCCATGAAGGACTTGACGATGCTCCGAAACTCCTTGGCAAACAGGGTGGCGTCTAATGCCAATTCGGTCTGTAAAGCCACAATGGCGGCTAAGTGTGCTTCGGTAAGGCCGTCGCGCAGGAAGCGCGAGAAGGAGGCCAATGGTATGGCGCGGCGGTTAAAGGCCTCGTAGAGTTCTGTGCCGAGCAAGGCTGCCGCAACAGGCACTTGAGTGGGCAGGCCCTGGAGGTGGGTTCTGATACTCTTTTCGGCAGAGCTGGCCAAGGGGGCGATTTGCTCGGCAGTTACTCCCCGGGCCGGGACGACGACAATCATCACTTCCCGGTTGCCTTGCAGCAAGTTGAGCGCGGAAAGGGCAGTGGCGATGCTGGCCAGTGCCTCATCGGCAGTCACATTGACTAGAGCTAAATCGGCAAGTGCTGGGTAATCCTCCACCCCTTTGAATTCTGCCTTAAGCACTCTATGATTGCGATCAAGGGTCAGCAAGATTTCCGGGTTAATCTGGACCGAGAGTTGGGCAAAGGCGCGTGGGGAAGTATGTACCGCATACCCCGCGACAATTACCACTACGGCGATGATCACAGCCACCAATTTAGTGCTACCTTTCCTTAACATAAGGATCACCTCTTCCATCAAGTAAGCGGAGTAACTCTCTGCTTCTACCTCTACAATGTCAAAGCCGGAGAAAGGTTGCAAAAAGAGCAGGAGGAACCGAAATTTTCTCTAGTCACTCCGGTCATCCTCCTCGTCATACCTTGGGTCAGGCTCTCCGTCGCCGCGAGGTGAATCAGGCTCTTCGTCGCCGCGAGGTGAATCAGGCTCTTCGTCGCCGCGTGGGGGCTCACCTTCCCGTCTGCCAGGTCTATCGTCCCCCTCTTCATCGTCAGAGCGAGGGGGCCTGTTTTGCCCAGGAGGGGTTGATTCGTCCTTATCCTTGGGATCTTTTTCTTGTCGGGGCTCCCGTTTTGCATCGTCGCGGTCTTCGGGTTTGTCGCTTCTCCCCTGGTCCTGCCTCTCGCGCGGCAAGCGCGGCGAACGCGGCGGCCCAACCTCCGCCTCGTCCCTGTCGTCTTCCTTTTCCTCCTCGTCATCTTTTTCAGAGGCTAAAGACTTACGCCCAAGGTACAGCACTTTATCGCGGGGTAGATTTTCGCGCTGGGCCTCACGCACGATTTTGGCCATGCCCGGGAATCTAGCCCGAAACGTGGTCTCATCTAGACTTAGTTGCTCCCTTAGACGAAGCAGAGAGATTATTGTATCCTCCTCGAAATCTTCATCAAGCAGCATAACAATTTCGAGAGGTAAGAGACCGGCGGCGCGATACTCAGCCGAGACTGCTCCGGAAACAACAAAATCCTTCAGTGTCGCGCCGGAGGCAATTTCATTTAAAGAGCGGTCGGCGCTACTGCGCAGAGCGTTCGCCAGCTGAGTAATGCGTCCCCGGTCGATATTGGGAGCGGGGTGGACTAGAAGGGCTAAGGACCCGCCGCTCTGCACATAACCTTCGCGGTAAAGGCGCGAAATTATCTCCTGCACCGCAACTTGGGCGGATACATGGCGAAAAGCCAGTGGGGTAAAAAGTAAGCCCGCCTGTGCGTTAAGAGGGGTAATCTCAAGAACTCTGCCCCGCGCATCGATGCTCAACTCTAGGGCGGGGTTAGCCTGTAGGGTGGCATAGGCCAAGGTAGGGGGCGTAACAAAGAGTGGCTGCCAAAGCACTATCCAAAGCAATGCGGCGACTAATGGTAGTCCCAAGTACAAGGAGCGGCGACGGGCAAAACGAACAAAGCTGTACCAAAAACCCGCAGCCGCCCATGGTAGTTGGCGTTTCCGCGTTGCTTCGACTTCAGCGAGCAAGGTCAGGCGCAGCCTTTCCTTGTGCAGAGGGGTAGTGATGGTAGGCAGAGGAAGCTGGCGCAGTGCGTTTTCGAGTTTGGCGACATCGTACTTTTCCATCTACATCACCCCCTATGCTTTATAATGCCGATTGGAGCTTTGGGTTGCACTGCTTTTAGCGGCAGTGGTCATAATCAGCAGCTTCTCGAGGCCGCGATGGAGCAGGGATTTAACGGTCCCGAGGGGCTTTTCGAGGACGGTGGCAATTTCTTGCAGTGGCAATTCCGCAAAGAAGCGCAAAAACAGCACCTCGCGGTATTTTTCCGGCAAGGCGTCGAGCTGTTTTTGCGCAATTAAGAAGTCCTGATGGCGCAGAAGTTCCGCCTCGGCGGCCAGTATTTCTTTTTCTACGTCCTGTTCGGCAGCGGGGTCAAAACCCTGCTCTTGAAGCAAAGAGAGAGAGACTGAAGGAGAGAAGCGCTTGCGGTGCCAAAGACCAATTTCACTGTGGGCAATGCGGTACAACCAGGCCTGAAAGGGGACATCTTGCCAAGTGAACTTGCCAATGTTCTTATAAGCCTTATAAAATGTTTCGGCGGTAATGTCTTGGGCAGTTTCGACAGAAGCCGTCCGACGGACGACGTAGTTTAGGATGCGATCGTAGTTTTGTTCATAGAGCTCGCCAAAGGCCTCGGGGTCGTGACGAGCCCTCTCGACGAGAGCTTTCTCCCTTTTTAAATCTTGTTCGTCCAGTTTGGGACCGACAAAAAACAACCAAATAAATTCTGCCCAGTGGGCCATATAAGGCGCGCTGGGAAGGGCAGTATGAGCGGCGGGAAGAAAAACCGGGCGCAGAGAGGCACAACCTTGGTCCATACTCACCCTCCGTCACAAGATTGGTTTCATGACGTAAAGATATCATGTGTTACCGCTAGTGAAAAGCCTAAATAGTTGCCTAAAGGTGTCACTTGTCATTTCCGCGTTGATTAGATAGTATATAAGCAATAGTGAGTTATTTCAGAAAGGGTGATGCCTACGGCATGTTGCAGGTTTTAGCCCAAATAAAAGTAGGAGGGATCTACAGTGGTTTCAAAGAAAAGGATAGAAGCTACCATTTTTCATGCCCTTATACCTATCATCTGTGTCGTGTCCGCCCTGTCGTATGCCGTTCTCGTACATGAAGCTGCCCCTCATATTCCACTCATCTTTGGTAGCATCATTGCCGCTGTCGTCGCGGTAGCGATGCTCGGTATCCCTTGGGAAGAACTCGAGGAAGGAATTAAGGACACCCTGAGTTCAACCCTGCAGGCGATTCTCATACTCATGATTGTGGGCACTTTGATTGGGCTATGGATTTTAAGCGGCACCATCCCCGCCATGATTTACTACGGCCTACAAATTCTCTCGCCTGGGGTATTCCTCGCTGCCACATTCGTTATCTGTTGTATCGTGTCTCTCGCCACAGGTACTTCTTGGGGTACTGCCGGCACTGTGGGCATAGCCCTGACGGGCATCGGCATCGGTTTAGGGATGCCAGCCGGCATGGTCGCTGGCGCCGTAGTCTCCGGGGCCTACTTTGGCGACAAACTCTCCCCGCTTTCCGACACTACGAATCTTGCTCCCGCCATGGCCGGCAGTTCGCTCTTTGCCCATATAAAACACATGCTTTATACCTCTATCCCTGCATTTGTCATTTCATTGGTCCTCTATGTTATCCTCGGCTTGAGGTTTGCGGGCCGGGAACTTGATGCGGAGCGCATCAACGTGATTTTAGATGCCCTGAGGACAAACTTTGCCATCTCCCCCTGGCTCTTAATTCCCCCTGTAATCGTCATCTTGCTGATCGCCTTCAAGGTTCCCGCCTTGCCAGGGCTAATCGGCGGTTCGGTGGCTGGTGGCCTTTTTGCCGCCATATTCCAGGGCGCCTCGGTGGGCGCTATTATTACGGCGGCGCACTACGGCTTCGAAATCGACAGTGGCGTCGCGGTGGTCGACCGCCTGCTCAACCGCGGTGGATTAGACGGCATGATGTGGACAGTGGCCCTCATTGTCTGTGCCCTAGTATTTGGCGGCATGTTAGAAAAGACGGGCATGCTCCGCGCCATCGGCGTCAAGCTATTCGCCATGGCCAAGAGCAATGGTTCTCTCGTGTTGAGTACCATCATCAGTTGTATAGCCGTCAACATTCTCGCCGCCGACCAGTATCTGTCCATCGTGCTGCCGGGACGTCTCTTTAAGGACGAGTATGCGCGACGTGGTCTGGCGCCGAAGAACCTTTCTCGCGCCCTTGAAGGTGGCGGTACGGTGACCTCCGCCTTGATCCCTTGGAACACTTGCGGGGCCTTTATGATGGCCACTCTCGGGGTTTCTCCCCTGGCCTACCTCCCTTATGCCTTTCTCAACCTCTTGATCCCTGTCATCAACGTAGTCTATGGCTACCTCGGTTTCTCCATAGCTAAGTTGGCCGACGAGTAGTCTTGGCCTGCACAGAAGCAAGGGCAGCCGCAAAGGCTGCCCTTTGCCCATCCCCATACATTTATTTGCCACACATCGGCCCTGCCGGCAGGTATTTCCTGGCCTGATGGGGAAGACATTAGGGAGGAGAAGAGGAGGTCGAGGATTTAGTGAATGAATTACTCAAGGTGACACCAGAAGCAATGGAGGAGTTTAACAATTTTCTAAGCGCGAGAGATAATGAGGTAGTGCGGAATCTACTACGGGTGGTCAATAAGTACGGCACGCCGCAAGAAATTAATGCCAAGGCCGAGGCCGCTCGCCAACTGCCCAACTTGATGAACCGCCTACGCAACATGAATTCGCCCTATTTGGCTAAGCTGCAATGGCTGATTGAGGAGCGGGATAAGGGCTCCTTTGTACCCATTTCACAGTATCGGCGCCAGGTTTTGGGGGAAAAGGCCGACCGCATGTTCTTTAGCGAAGGTGAGGCAGTGACGCTGGAGATTAGCGCCCTACAGTACTTCCCCTGGCTCATCGCCGAGGCTGAGCAGGCCATCTTAAATCAAGAAATAATGCCGGGCCGCTACATACGCGTGCGCAAAATGAAGGAGCAAGAGGCCGACCAAGGGGACACTCTCGCCATGGCCGCGGCTATGCAAATCGTAGGGGCAAGCTATGTCGAAACGCTAGACACCAAGGGTACAGATGGCTCTAACGTGCACCTGGGGGGCCCGGCGACCATCACGGGGTACTTCGGGGGCATCGGCCAACCGAATGACCACGCCCTCAAGTGGGTGGACGAAACTCTCTACTATTACACCAACTATGGCATCAAAGAAGTGCTCAACATCAACCCCGGCACGGTCTTTTTAGGGTACATGTTGTACAAACTCGGCATTGACATCAGCTTTAAGATATCGGTCTTTATGGGGAATGACAACCCCTACTCGGTGCTCTGGACTTTGCTCATGGCCCGTCTCATGGCTCGACCTGACGGCTCAACCCCACTCGCCGGTTTCAACCTCAGCAATTCGGTGAACAATGAGACCATCCGGCAGAGTTCCTCAATCCGCAGTGCCCTCGGACTGGAGGGCCATGTCCGCCTTGAGCATCACATCACCGAGGCCTACAAGAGCATTGTGCGCCAGCCCTACAACCGCCGCGACGAGCTCGTAGAGATAGCCGCCACGGTGCCAAACATTGCCGCCAAGCACGAAGGCGGAGACCCCGAGCGGGAAGTGACGCGCGCGCATCCTTCGGATATACTGGATTATTTCCGCAATAAGAGTGACCTCACCCCGGCCGAGATGGTCGAACTGGAGCGGAACTACCTAGACAAGCATGAGGCGATTAACAACACGGCCCGCGCCTTGACGGAAAAAGGCCTTTCCTTTATTGCGGCTCGCAAGCTACATCGCCTATAAGATAGTTAGGGGGCAGTGAGATGGCCAAGAAAAAGAATATCCTTGATTTTCGCAAGATGAAGAAACAGGGTGAACAGGTAGCTTGGGTCACCGCTTATGATTTTCCCACGGCATCTTTTGCGGAGCAGGCCGGCATGGATATGCTCCTGGTGGGGGATTCGCTCGGCATGGTGGTACTAGGCTATCAGAGTACCGTGCCCGTGACGATGGAAGATTGCCTGCGACACTGCCAGGCGGTGCGCCGAGGTGCCCCCGGGACCTTTGTCGTTGGGGACATGCCATTTTTGTCTTACCAAATTTCCGATGAGGACGCCGTGCGTAATGCCGGGCGCTTTGTGAAAGAGGCCGAGGTGGACTGCATCAAGCTGGAGGGCGGGGTGCGGGTGGCGACGCGCATCAAGGCCATCGCCGACGCCGGCATATTGGTCATGGGCCATATCGGTTTGACCCCCCAGAGCTCGGGGCAATTAGGAGGCCACAAGGCGCAGGGGCGCGACACAGCCTCGGCGCGCGCGGTTATCGAGGATGCCTTGGCGGTGCAGGCGACCGGTGCGGCCTTGCTCTTGGTAGAAGCCGTGCCGCCGGAGGTGACGGCCTTTATCGCTAAGCTGCTGATGATACCGGTATATTCTATCGGGGCGGGGCCCTGCGACGGGCAACTCCTGATTAGTGCGGACCTACTGGGCAAGTTCGAAGCGTTTACCCCGAAGTTCGTCAAGAAATACGCCAATGTAGCCGAAGTCGAAACCGATGCTTTCAAGGCCTACATAGCAGACGTGCGTGCCGGCCGCTTCCCGGGCGAAGAACATGTCTACCGCGTCATCGACCCCTTAGAAGAGTTCGAAAAACTCTTCCGGGAGTTTGACAAGTAGTAAATGTTTCCGGCCAAGAGCCATGCCCCTGGGCATGGCTCTTTTTCTGTGGACATTGTGCGCATCTAGCAGGTAGTGTTAAGGTTGAGTAGAATATTTATAGAGGAAAAAATCTGTGGGAGGCAGTACATGCGCATTAATGAACATCCAATACTTAAGTTTGAGCGAGGAAAAAGGATTAAGTTTTCCTACAACGGCCAAGAGTTAGAAGGGTATGAAAACGAGACTATCGCCGCCGCCCTCCATGCCGCGGGGATAAAGGAATTAAGCAAGAGTGCTGTCCTCCACCGACCGCGTGGGTTTTTTTGTGCTATCGGCACTTGCAGCTCCTGTCTGATGGTAGTAGACGGTGTTCCCAATGTGCGGGTTTGCGTGGAGCCCCTAGTAGAGGGTATGGTGGTGGAAACACAGCAGGGAAGAGGCGAACTTGGTGGAGCGGTTTAATATCTGCATTATCGGCGGCGGACCAGCCGGACTCCGCGCCGCCATCGCCGCAGGCTCGGCCGGGGCCGAGGTGTTACTCATCGACGAAAATGACCGCCTTGGCGGGCAACTAATTAAACAGACGCACATGTTCTTTGGGTCAGAAAAACAAGATGCCGGAACCCGTGGCATAGATATAGCCCAGCAACTGGTCAACAAAGTGCAAAGCATGACCAATGTAAAGGTTTACCTGCGGTGTGCGGCCCTCGGTCTCTATGACGACAAGGTGCTAACCGTGCTCCACGAGAAGAAATATCGCAAGATTCGTGCCGAGAAATTTATCGTGGCCACCGGCGCCAGCGAGCGCATGCTGGCGTTTCCGGGCAATGACCTCCCGGGGGTGTATGGGGCGGGAGCAGTGCAGACACTCATGAATGTCTACGGCATTGTCCCCGGGCAGCGGGTTTTGATGATTGGGGCAGGGAACATCGGCTTAATCGTTTCCTATCAGTTGCTGCAAGCCGGGGTAGAGGTGGTGGCTATCTTGGAGGGCTCCCCCCATATTGGGGGATACTTGGTGCATGCCTCCAAGGTGCGGCGGGCGGGGGTGCCTATTTTAACCTCGCATACCATCATGCAAGCTATCGGTACAAATGCGGTGCAAGCAGCCGAAATTTGTGCCCTGGACAGTCATTGGGCGAGACTGCCCGGCAGCGAAAAGACTCTCGAGGTCGATACCATCTGTTTGGCGGTGGGGCTATCGCCCCTGTCCGACCTCCTCTGGCAGGCGCAGTGCCGCCTCACCTACATTGCCGAGTTAGGCGGCCACGTCGCCTGGCGCGATGCCAACCTTTGTACCTCAGAGCCGCATATCTACATTGCCGGGGATGTCGCCGGCGTAGAAGAGGCTAGTAGCGCCATGGTTGAGGGTGAGTTAGCCGGTTTGGCCGCCGCCAAGAGCCTAGGGCTGGCTCGAGTGGACGTGGACACAGCGATGAGTCAAGCCAGAGAACAGCTTATCGCCCTTCGCGCCGGACCGGTGGGAGAAAAAATCCGCACGGGTTTGGCCT
Organism: Peptococcaceae bacterium; assembly: GCA_018334055.1. Classification (GTDB taxonomy): domain Bacteria; phylum Bacillota; class UBA994; order UBA994; family UBA994; genus BS524. The sequence continues at coordinate 20,515 of JAGXSS010000039.1, read as the reverse complement.
TAGCCCAAATGAGGGGGGATGAGCAACATGCTTAAACAGACTGGCGTGCCGAGCACCGACGACCTCAAGCGTGTCTCCCCGAGCGAGGTGCGCCTAGCCCTTGGGCCGGTGGCCATCATAGAGTGTTTTCAAAAGATACCCTGTAACCCCTGCGCCACATCCTGTCCTCAGGGGGCGATTAAGCCCTTTGTTGATATTAACGACTTGCCGGATTTTGACCCCGCGCTCTGCAATGGCTGTGCCATTTGTGTGGCCAATTGTCCGGGGCTCGCGATCTTTGTGGTGGATGAGCGGTACTCGGAGGACACGGCGCTCATCAAGTTGCCCTATGAATTTGCGCCCTTGCCGGAAGTAGGGACTATGGTGGGTGTCTTAAATCGGGGCGGGCAACAAATAGGTGTCGGTAAGATTGTGCGCGTGCAGAACCCACCGCGTTTTGACCGTACCGCGGTGGTGCATGTGGAGGTGCCAAAGTGCTTGGCACGAGAAGTGAGATTTTTAGCTCTGGGGGCAAACAAAAGATGACATCACTAGATAAGCAAATTATCATCTGCCGTTGCGAAGACTTGACCCTGAGCGATGTGCGCGTCCTGATAGAAAAAGGGTATCGGACTTTAGATGAACTGCGACGCATCAGCCGCCTAGGAATGGGACCCTGCCAGGGGCGCACCTGCCGCCCCTTGGTGCAAAGGGAGTTGCAGGCAAGTGGTGTGCCCATGAAGAGCCAGAGCATCGGGGTCATCAGGCCTCCCGCCATGCCCATTACGCTCGGAGCTATCGCCGATGGCAGCGAGGAGGCAGAGAAAGATGCGTAAGAGCGCCGAGGTAGTAATTATTGGCGGCGGGGTCATCGGAGTGGCTATTGCCTATCATCTTGCCAAGCAAGGTTGCCGGGACGTCCTCGTGGTGGAGCGCGACTATCTAGCCAGCGGGGCGACCGGGCGTTGCGGGGCCGGGGTGAGGCAGCAGTGGGGCACCGAGATGAACTTGCGCATGTCTATCCCTAGTGTCAAAATGTTTGAGAGTATGAATCGCGACTTAGAGTATGACGGAGATATAGAATTTAAACAGGGGGGTTACCTCCTTTTAGCCTATACTGAGGTGGGTTGGGAGCAATTTCAGAAGAATGTGGCTTTGCAACAACAACACGGCCTAGGGGTTAGACTGTGCACCCCGGAGGAAGCCAAAGAAATCGTGCCGCACCTCAATACCGAGGGCTTAGTGGGGGCAACATATAATGCCACCGATGGGCATTGCAACCCCTTCCATGTCACCGATGCCTATGCTTTGGCGGCCCGGCGCCTCGGGGTGGAGATACAAACCTTTACGGAAGTTACCGCCATTCGCCGGAGCAACGGACAGATAGTAGGGGTGGAGACCACGCGGGGCCCTGTCGCCACAAAGACTGTGGTCAATGCCGGCGGGGCCTGGTCCGGCCAGCTAAGCGCCATGGCGGGGGTGGAGATACCGGTTCGTCCAGAAAGGCACCAAATTTTGGTGACGGAGCCTGTGGCGCCCATGCAGGGACCCATGGTCATGTCCTTCCACCACCATCTCTACTGCCAGCAAACTCCGCATGGCAGCTTTATCATGGGGCTCGGCGACCCCAGCGAGGTAGCGGGATTCAACCAGCGCGCTTCATGGCAGTTCCTTGAGGAGATGGCGCAGAAAATCACCCGGCTTCTGCCGCCCTTGCGCGGTGTGCGTGTGGTGCGCCAATGGTCTGGTCTTTACGAAATGACCCCCGACCGCACCCCCATCTTAGGTGGGGTTCCCGGGGTAGAGGGCTTATTCTTAGCCACAGGCTTTAGCGGACATGGTTTTATGCTCGCTCCCATGACCGGGGTGCTTTTGGCCGAGGCCATCTTGGGTCTCCCTGCTTCCCTGCCCATTGAGAAAATGGACTTGGGGAGATTTGCCCGCGGCGATCTCTTCTATGAACCTTCAGTAGTCTGATTTTATCTCTTCCTTCTTTGCCTGCCGGTGGCTTTGTCGATGTACGAATCTTCCCTAAGCAGCAATTCACTGATGGGAACAAAAGCGTATCCTTCTCGCTTCAGAGTGATAATAATAGGCAGGAGGGCTTCTCTGGTGTAGGGGGCATTGTTGTGGAAGAGGACAATGTCACCACTTTGGATGCGCGAAGTGACTCGCTCATAGATACTTTGCGCGGTGGCCTGTCGCTGCCAGTCTAAGGAATCGATACTCCACTGGATGGTGTAGTACCCAAGGGCAGTTAGAGTAGTAATCAGGAGGTTGTTATAGTCCCCGAATGGGGGTCGGAATAGTTGTGCTGTTTGACCGGTAGTTTCTTCGATGAGGGCATGAGTGTGCTTGATTTCGGTAACGATTTGCTCGGCAGTGAGTGTGGACATATGGGGATGAGTGGAACTGTGATTGCCTATTTCATGGCCAGCCTGGGCGATTTTATAGGCCAACTCGGGGAATTTCTCAATCCAGAAACCGACAAGAAAAAACGTTGCCCTCACGTTTTCCCGCTTTAATATGGCGAGTAGTTCATCTGTATGGTCTGCTCCCCAGGCGGCATCAAAGGAAAGAGCGACGACCTTGTCCTCTCGCTCCACGCTGTAGATGGGAAGCAAGCGGTTAATATTGGCTACCGTGGCCATGCTCCGCGCTGCCCAACCAGGGTGAGCTGTATCCAATATTTGCCAAGCCAAGACCATAGCCATCAATGTGGCGAACCATCGCAACCAGAGGCGCCGCCTAATGACAATGAGCACTACCCCGCCTCCTCTCGCGCCTTGTATAAAAGCTTATGTCGCATTAAAAGACAATAACACTGCTGAGTGGATTAGGGTGAAAGGATTATGACCCGCGGCAAACGAATATAGATAAAGGATTATGCCTCGGTGGTGAGGTTAGGGGGGTAAGCTTGTGCGCATCAGGACTGTAGATTATCGTTTGGCCATCCAGCACGTGGTCAGGAATCGCCTCATAGAGCTAGGATGTGGCAAGTATACATCCTCAGATATTGAAAAAAGTCTGGACCGCTTGGCAGGCTTGGGCAATCATGTGGAGCTCGGTGCCCTAAGAGTCCTGGCAGAAACCAAGGACCAAAAAATAGCCTCCATGGCCGCGGCGTTCCTGCTCAAACTTGACGCCGACCTCGTGGTGGACCAGTGTTTGTTGCTCATGCATCAACCGAAGGTTAGCGACGTGGCCAAGATGCAAATCCTGCGCTATCTTACGGCCACCGGCTTAGACGTCAGTGAACTCATGAGCCCGACATATTTTCAAGATGCCAACAAGTTGGCCGAGGAGTCGCTGCAGCACCTGCTAGACGAGTTGCAGTTAAAACCTAGCATACTTGGCAATGTGCTGGAAGACTTCGCCGCGGTCTTGCCGGAGATGCAGTTCGCCTATATCCAAGACCTTGTCATGACGGCTGATCCGAGAGTGGTGCCGCTACTGGAGGCCTTAGCACGTGGCGACGATGAGGTACTGGCATCAGAAGCAGTGCGGGGACTAGGGTCCTTAGCTACCCCGGTAGCCTTAGGGGCACTCCGGGGGCTAGGCGACACCGTGCAAGAACCTTTCTTGCGCAAATTAGTCGAGAGAGAGGCTCGCCGGTTGACCTTTAAAGGGGTGCAGGCGCAACCTTTCCCCCAAAACAAGCTCGGTGCCGTTTTTCAAGTCTTAGTGACGGGCCTAGACGGTAAGGGCTGTCGCCTTGTCTGGGTGGCGCGTTTTATGAAGGGCCAACGGGGGCGGCTCATGGCGGTTAGCTTTCTCTTGAGTCTAGACGAAGGCATTAAGGACTGTTATGGCTCAGTCGACCTCAGCCGCAAGGAGTGCGGGACGATGCTTACGGCCTTACAGGATAAATACCCTGCCGTAGCGGGCGATTTAGCCTATGCCAGTGACCTTGTGCGTGACGCCTTGCACCGCAACCGACAGGGAAGCAATTTGCTGCCGCCGCAGTGGGCATTTTGGAACCAGGTATTCGAACCATTCCCGATGACGCCCAAGACCTATGAGTTTCCGAGCGAGGGCGAGGCCGTTGATGAAGAAATGCCCGAGGTCGCCGAGGTGCTGACCATGGAAGAATTAGCCGAGTGGTACGAGGAAGATTCGTTGGTCTATGATGCAGCGGAGGAAATTCTTCAGGTTAATCAGCGCTTTCGCACTGTCAAGGGCAAGAAGCGAGCCGCCGAAGACATTCTTAGCCGATTCACCGCCGCTTTATTTGCGCCACGTCTTGGGGAGATAGTCCGCCGCCTCGATTTCACGGTGGAGTTTTTGCGCCGCCGGGGAAAGACCGCCGGAGCTCGGACCCTGAAGGAGATTTCTCGAGCTCTCAGCGCTGGACAACCGCCTGAAGAAAGCGCATTTTTACGCAATCTCTTGACGCTGAGCGTGCGCGTAGCTGAGCATAATTTGCGAGCCGGGTTTGACTTGCGCCGGCATCCGGATGGGCAGGAGTAATGGATAGAGATAGCATCTTTTCGGTAGTTGATGTAGAAACCACAGGGCTATCAGCGGAGCGCGATCGAGTGACGGAAGTGGCCATTGTGCATGTGCAGGCCGACAAAATTTTACGAACCTATGCCACTTTAGTGAATCCAGGTCGTCCTATCCCGGCCTTTATCCAGCAGATGACCGGCATCACTGATGCGATGGTCGCCGGCGCCCCCACCTTTGCCGAGGTGGCCCAGATTATCAGTACAAATTTGGCGGGGACGGTCTTTGTCGCTCACAATGTGCGGTTTGACCATGGGTTTCTCAAGGCCGAGTTTGCTCGTGCTAACCACGCGTTTCCTCCATTGCCTCTGGTGGACACGGTTGCCCTGGCCCGTCAGGGGTTCCGGGGCTTGCCAAATTACCGCCTGGAGACCTTGTGCGAGCATCTGGGTTTAGTTGCCGGCAGGCACCGAGCGCTAGGTGATGCCACGGTAGCGGCACATCTGCTAATTAAACTTCTCGGGGCGTAGCCAAATTAGCCCAAGGCATTGGACGCGACGAGAGTAAGTGATAAAATGCTTGTATGGTGCGCGGAGGGGGGTGCAATGATGACTTATAAAATTTCTGAGGAGTGCTTCGCCTGTGGAGCCTGCTTGCCAGAATGTCCTACCGAAGCAATAGCTGAAGGCCCGATCTACGTTATACATCCGGAGAAATGTATCGACTGTGGAGCGTGTGCTGCCGTCTGTCCGGTTGACGCTCCAAAACCTGAGTAGTGCCTACATGCCCATAAACAAAGGAGACCGCAAGGTCTCCTTTGTGCTTCGGGGACAATGGACAAAATGGATTAAGGTCTAGTATTCATTAATGTTGACATTACACTTTATTGGATATAAGCTTTACCTAAACAAGGAGGTGTCTATATGAGTGAGGAAACAAAGATTGTCTTACAGATGCTCAGTGATGGCAAGATTACCGCTGGCGACGCAGCCAATCTCATCAAAGCCCTCGGCGAGCATGCCGAAAGGGCCCCATCTCCGGAGCGGGACAGTCTCGGTAACTCCAAGGCCAAGGATATGGAGCGCAGTGCTCGGTTACGGGCTAAAGTGGTCGCGCGTGAGACCAAGGAAAGACTACGAGCTCAGCTACAGGGCACTAAGGAATTGCTACGTGAGCATCTCCATGAGGCTAGGGAAGTGGTCCAGGAGAGCCGTAATGCTGGTGGTGTATGGGGAGTGATCGGCAACCTGTTCGATGGCTTGGGACAACCCAACTTTTCCTGGCAGGAAAATCTGTCGGGCCGCGTGGCAGAAGGCGCGGCGACCAAAGTAATTATCAGTGGAGTAAACGGCAAAATCGAAATCGCGCCCTCTCCCGATGCCTCCTGGCATCTTGAGGTGGAGAAGTGTGTTCATGCCAAGGACCGCGAAGAAGCGCGAGAGCGGGCAATGAGACTGTACTCCGTGGAAAGTGGGGATCATGCTCTCCACATAACAGCCAAGCAAGTATTTGGGCAGCGGAGCATTGTGCATTTTCGCCTGCTGTGGCCCAAAGAAAAACAGTGTGATTTAGACCTAAGCTCCACTAACGGCAGTGTCAGAATCGGCCCGCTCACTCTCGGGAGTGTCCGGGTGACTACCACCAATGGTAGAGTTGAGATACATAGCGACGCCGAGGCCGTCCATCTTAGCTCCACCAATGGGAGGATTTTGCTGGTGGGTTCGGCTGCCGAAATCACCGGAAGTGCGGTGAACGGTGGGCTGACCATTATCTGTCAGACGCCGGAGGAGGGAGCGTGGAACTTGCATACGGTCAATGGCCGCATCAAGGTTTGTCTTGGCGAGAGCGGCACCCTAGGCACTAGGTGCATAGCGAGCATTGTCCATGGGCGCGTAATGTGTAATTTGCCGCATCATGAGGTCAAAATAGAGCGGGGAGGAGCTTTGCCTCCTGCTAACAAAAGTCTAGTGGCAGTGCGCCAAGGAGAATTTGAACACTGGCTCACTATCACCGCCAAGTCAGTTAATGGGCGGGTGACAATTGATCCCTACATAGACAGCGTCGAGAACGAAGAAAAATTTTAAGCGACAAAAAGGGGGAATAAAGATGCGCATCGCACTGATCGCTCATGACAAGAAAAAAGAAGAAATGCACAAATTGGCAGATGCCTTCCGCGGGGTCTTGGCCAAACATCAGTTGGTGGCCACTTATACGACGGGGACCAGACTCATAGAGAGTACGGGACTGGTCATCGAAAGGGTTCTCTCCGGTCCGGCAGGCGGCGATGCCCAAATTAGTGCCATGGTGGCCACTAAGACGGTAGAGATGGTCATATTCTTGCGTGATTCGTTGACGGCGCAGCCTCATGAGCCAGACATAACCGCCTTGCTCCGCATCTGTGATGTGCATCAGGTGCCTCTGGCGACCAATATAGGAACAGCGAGAATACTTTTGGCGGCGCTAGCCGCGGGGTAGGAAAGCAAAAGGAGGGCGACCTGAGGGGTGGCCCTTCTTTTGTTAAGCTGTAAACTTGGCAAGAGAGGCCCTGTTGTGATAACCTGACTTTTGCAGTTCCCGCAAAAATTTAGGCCGCAGGGTCCTTGTGCAGCAAGGACCTTGCGGCTTTTTTGCTCTACAATTAGTTGTTGCAGAACGAGGCCTTTTTCGAGGCCCCTAAAATCTTTTTGATGTCGCCTAAGCTGAGATACTTGCGGCTTAGGTCTATGTCTAGGGTCGAGGAAACAGCTCTGGTGATCTCGTCGGCGTGGTCAAAGACATACCAATTTTCTTCTAACCGACTGCCGGAAGCTTTGTTGAGGCTCTCTACTATCTTGGCGATTGAATACTTGTTGTCTAGGCTTTGCGCTAACAGACGGGCGATCACCAAAGCGACGAAACAGATCAGGAAATGTGCCTGTATGTGGTCATGGCGAGATAGATATACAGGGCGTGCTTCTAAGTCGCTTTTGGTGACCTTGAACGCCTCTTCGATGCGCCATAAACCACGGTAGATGTCGACGATCTCTGTGGCACTCTTTTGCCACTCGCTGGTGACGATAGCGTAATATCCGTCGAACTTTTCTTCCTCACGCAGCTTGTCCTCATCGAAGAAGGGCTTCTGCTTAGTGGTCACTATCTCACCGGTCGTGGGGTCGAAAACAAGGTTCTTCAAGTACTTTGCCGCACCGTAGGAAGTGGCCTTGTTGTAGCGTGACGGGCTTTTCACTAGATCGCGGGCTTTTTGGAGAGCTGGGGCACGGTCGGCTTTGGCTTTACGGTCATAGTCGGCGCTGTAAAACACCACGTGTTTCTCATCAACCCGAAACTTGGTTCTCCTGCCTTGGGCGTTGCTTACGGCAATTTCACGTGGGTAGAGCCTAGACTTAATCTTGTAGCCGTCACCTGCTCCTGTATAACCTTCGCTGTTTAGCACATACTCCTTAATCTCTTTGCTGCCGCCACGTATGGTCTGCGACAAGACATAGCCATCCCCGCGTGCCAAGTAAAACGCTATATTGTCTGCGGTGTTAATTCCTTTGTCCGCCACCACGATGATACGCCCAACCTCATATTCCTTTTTCACCTTAGCTAAAACGGGCATCAAGGTCTCGCTATCATTGGTGTTACCCGGGAAAAGATCATACGAGATAGGAATGCCGTTTGTGTCCATGAGCAGGCCCATCTGCACGATAGGGTCAGGGCGGTGTTCTTTGCTGACGCCTTTTCTCTTTAGTTCGTCTTGCTTGTCGATCTCGAAATAGTAGTTGGTGACGTCGTAGAAGACCGATTCCGTGCTTCTCCCGAAAGTCTCTTTCACTTGGCGGTGTAGATGCAATTGCAGGCTGTCCTTAAACGTGACGATTTGCGTGAGACAGCGATAGACATCGTCTAGCGAAAAGTCCGTGTTCTCAAAGTAGCGTTCTTTTTCTTCGTAGGTCTTTTTCTTGGATGCCGGGGCTAGGATTCTCGAAAAGACAAGCAACTTCATGATGTTATTGGTATTGAACTTCGCCTTAAACGGACGTGAATGGTTAGAGAAGAAAGTTGCGAGGTCAAGCTTGTGGTAGATTCTGCTCAGCGCAGCGTAGCCAAGGTTCTTTCTGTTCCCTTGCCCCTCGGGCAGGGTTTCATTTTTGTCTAGATTGAGGGTGATTGGCTTTTTCTCCAGAGCCGCCGCTTCGTTCATGGTCTTTACGACTTCTTTAAAATGGGCTACGGGGTCAGGGTGAGTTTGAGTCAGCTCATCGAGATAGCCAAGCGCCTGAATTGTCCTATGTTTAACCTTCTTAGTGACGGGATCTCGGTAACCGTGAACGATAGACAGATAAGGACGCCCACCGCTTTTACTCACCTGCAGATACATTGCCTCGCCTCCCCATGAAAGAAATTATATCACATAAACCAACTATCTGCAACTGTTTTAATCAAAAAACTTGACAAAAATTTACCCTGCAAGCTAGCGCCTGCAAGGGTCTCTGGGTTTCATCTCTTTAAGGATGCTGCAAAAGTCGCGAAAAGGAGGGCGACCTGAGGGGTGGCCCTTCTTTTGTTAAGCTGTAAACTTGGCAAGAGAGGCCCTGTTGTGATAAACTCAAAACCATGGCTAGGAACATATTCTTAAGGTACATGCATAGCATGTTACCAAGATGTATATCTAAGGTGCATTCTGGGCACGCTTTTTAGCGTTAAAATATGCAACAATACTCAAGGAGGTAGGCTAATGGCAAACAGACAGACCTGGACTGGGAGAAATCTCTTAGTCATGGGGCTGCTCGGTGCCACAATGTTACTAATAGTCGGCTGTGCAGTTGTGGAAACGAGCAGTGAGTCTTGGCGACTGGCGAATCCGGCTGGGGCTGTGACCCCTGCGGGTGACATTGCGGAACCATTGTTTCAGGTCAGGCAGATCACCATTGTGGCGGATGGTGAGGAGAAGAGAGTGGCGGTGCGGGGCGTAAGCGTGGCCGAAGCGCTGGCCGAGGTTGGTGTTTCTCTAGGGGATTTAGATCGGGTAGAGCCGGCTCTAGATTCTCCGCTCGAGGCGCAGACGGTGATTGCCGTGACGCGCGTAACCACCACCGAGGCAGTGGAGTACAAGCGTCTGGCCTTTCGCGAAGTGCGGCGTGCCAACACGAGCGTCAACCGCGGTGTGACCCGGGTGTTGCAAGCTGGTCGCGAAGGTAGGCAGGCCATCCACTACCAAGTGACCTTAGAAAATGGGGTGGAGGTCTCGCGGACGCAAGTTCGCACCGAGGTACTGCAACCGCAGGTAGATCGCGTGGTGGAGTACGGCACCGTTGGAACCCTATCTCGTGGTGGGGATGTCCTGCGCTACTCGAAAGTCATCTATGTCACGGCCACGGCCTATACCTCCGGGTACGAGAGCACGGGTAAGAAGCCCGGCCACCCCCAGTACGGCATAACCTTTTCTGGTTTGCGGGTGCAGGTGGGGCATATCGCGGTGGACCGGAGCGTCATTCCCCTGCTGAGTTCGGTGTATATCGAGGGACTTTGTGAGGTCTCGCGCGGCCTGAGCGGGCAGTATCTGGCTACCGACATCGGTAGCGCTATCAGGGGCAATAGAATAGACATCTTTTTCGAAAGCCTGCCGGAAGCACTCAGATTTGGTCGGCGCAGAATGCGCGTCTTCCTACTCACGCGGTAGGGCCACCGGATGGTCAATGCGCGCCAAAAAAAGACAAGGAGGGAGAGCATGGTGCTCTCCCTCCTTGTGGCTGTCGTTTGTCCGCAGTTACTGGGCCAAGGCTTTGTTCAAGTCGTTGATCAACAGGTCGACGTCAATGCCGTGGGCATTTGCGCCCTGTTCGATACTTTCAAAGCGGGCAGCGGCACAACCAAGGCAACCGAGGCCATACTTAAAAAAAACTGGGACCAACTCGGGATAGGTGTCGACGACGTCTTGAATGCCCATGTCGCGAGTAATCTTCATAGTGCACCTCCATAATTGTCCTTGATTTTAGTATACCACAGGAGGAAAGGCAGAACTATGTTGTGCGCAAGAGAAAAATGGTAGTATGGGGGAGGAACAAATTAGCTCTTGATGATGTCCAGCAAGTCGGCGACGACAGCGTGGGCATAAACGCCGGCATTGTATTCGATGCGCATAGCTCGCTTCTCGTCGGCGCTCCCGGAGGTTAAAACCTGTGTGACCGGAACGGGGCGTTCGACAAAATAACCTTTGAGAGCCCAATCGGCAGCGAAAAAAATAAAGGTAGGGATGCGTGTGCTGCCATCGGGAGCCGGGTAGCTGTCTAGCAGTCCGGGGTTCGCATCGCGACCGAGGCAGCGGAGCAAAAGCTTGCCCTGGCTACTATCGGCCATCTTCGCCAGCACCGGTAAATTATTGCGGCAATCGCCGCACCAAGGCTCACTGATGGCTAGGGCATAGATGGTTTCGGGCAGTTCGGCGAGCATGGCGAGGTAGTGTGCGGGAATTTCGGTGCGGGCCAAGGAACGGTCATAACCGGCGCGGTGCTCCTCGCCCATCTTGGCGACATAGTCCGGGTAGCAGAGGCCCGTGAAAAATAACTCCTTGATAGAAATCCCTCCTTGTTTAGATGGTTTTCGGTCAGGGTATGGGGTAACGTTCGGCTCGAAGGGGGCGGAGTATTATTTGTGGGGTAGCAATATCTTCGATTTTACCATTTAAGGCGACACTGCGCATGCCGCCGGATAAGTCCATCAGTCACCGCGCCCTGCTGCTTGGGGCCATAACTTGCGGCACCTCGGAGTTGGTGAATGTTTCGTCGGCACAGGATGTCCTTTCTACCAAACACTGTCTAGAACAGCTTGGGGTTGTGTTTGGCCTAGCCGAGGGCAGGACGATGGTGTACTCAGAAGGGGTGGGTGGCTTTTGTGAGCCCCAGGTCCCTTTAGATTGCGGCAATTCCGGCACGACCATGCGCCTTTTGACGGGCATACTGGCCGGCAGCGACATTAAAGCCACGCTCAGCGGAGACCAGTCCCTCATGCGCCGCCCCATGCAGCGGGTGGTCAGGCCCCTGCTCGCCATGGGAGGAAGTATCAACACTGACGCCGGGCTTCCGCCTCTTACTATACAGGGCCGGCCCTTACAGGGGAAGCTGTGGCGGCCGGAAGTCGCCTCGGCGCAGGTGAAATCGGCCATCCTACTCGCGGGGCTTTTTGCTCGCGGAGTGACGAGGGTGGAGGAACTCCATCCGACGCGTGACCATACCGAACGCATGCTCCAAGCCTGTGGGGGAAAAGTACAGTTCGGACCCGGTTGGGCCGAGGTGGCCGCAAGCCGCCTTAGTCCCATGCATTTTCGCGTGCCCGGAGATGTATCCGCCGCCGCCTTTTTCGTGGTCTTAGCTGCCTGCCTGCCGGGGGCCGACCTCCATGTAGCGGAGGTGGGGCTTAACCCGGGGCGGATTGGTTTTCTGGAGGTGCTCCGCTTGATGGGTGCCGATGTCTCTTGGACAGTGGATAATGACCTGCCTGAACCCAGCGGGAGCATTGTAGTCAGAGGAGGGCAACTGCGGCCCTTTAGCATTGCCGGGGAGATGGTGCCGCGCCTAATCGATGAGTTGCCGGTGCTGGCGGTGGCCGCCGCCTGCGCTCAGGGGCGCTCCGAAGTCCGCGATGCCGGGGAACTGCGGGTCAAGGAAAGCGACCGTATTGCCGCGCTACTAACGGAGTTAAACAAGCTCGGCGTTAAGACAGAGGAATTTCCCGACGGCTTCGCCATCATCGGAGGGAAAATGCAGGGCGCTGAAGTATGTTCCCATGAAGATCACCGTCTGGCCATGGCCTTGGCAGTGGCCGGCTCGCTAGCCTCGGGCACAACCACGATCAAGCAGGCCGGTTGTGTGCGCGTTTCGTATCCCGGGTTTTGGGGTGACTTGGCAAAAATACAGGGCGGTGAAGAAGATTGATTCGTTTTCTAACAGCCGGAGAGTCGCATGGACCCGGTTTGACAGGCATTATCGAGGGTCTGCCGGCGGGCCGGTATATCGACATCGGTAAAATTGATGAAGAGCTCGCCCGCCGCCAACGGGTGCCCGGGCGAGGCGGTCGCATGGACATCGAGAGCGATCGGGTGCGGGTGCTCTCTGGTTTGCGTGGCGGGTATACCTTGGGTAGCCCCTTGACCCTCTCCATTGACAACAAAGATCATGTGAACTGGAAAGCACAGATGGATGCCGTGCACGGCGCAACGGACAACCCGGTTACCGCCCCCCGCCCGGGCCATGCAGACTTCCCCGGCGCCGTAAAGTACGGGTTTGCAGATATTCGCAATGTCCTCGAAAGAGCCTCCGCGCGCGAGACCGCCATGCGCACCGCTCTGGGGGCAGTGGCCAAACAACTGCTGGCCCATTGGGGCATTGAGATCTACAGCCGTGTTTTGGCCCTCGGGCCGCTTGCCCTAGACGGAGCCACATCAGAACTTGCGCTGTGGCGCGACAGGGTGCGACAGCCTTACGGCGTGGGCGATAAAGAGTTGCAAAGACAGGCGGATGAGCTGATCGCCCAGTGCCGCCGCGAGGGGGTTAGTGTCGGGGGTGTCTTCGAGGTAGCGGCCTTTAATGTGCCGGTGGGCTGGGGGTCCTATGTGCATTGGGACCGGCGTCTAGATGCCCAAATAGCCGGCGCCCTCATGTCCATACCCGGCATTAAGGGAGTCGAATTCGGCCAAGCCTTTGCCCTGGCCGTCAGTCCCCCGGGAACAGCCGGGGATGAACTGGCTTGGGACAAAGAGCGCGGCGTGCACTATGTCGGCAATGTTAATGCCGGTCTCGCCGGCGGCACCACCACCGGGCAGCCCATTTTGGCGCGCTGTGCGGTTAAGCCGGTGCCTACTCTGATGCCGGGGCTGACCGTCGACCTCCGGAGCAAGAAAGTCACCGCGCCGCTCGCCGAGCGGAGCGATACCACCATGGTGCCCGCGGCGGCGGTAGTGGCTGAACATGTACTGGCATTGACGCTACTTGTTGCGGGGCATAGCGCTCCCGACAGATACTAGTACCCAGACCCTTTGTCGACCTCGTTTGCCAGAGGCAACCCCTGCCTTAGGCGGCGCAAATTATCTAGGAAGATGATAAAAGCCTGGCGACGATAGTCCGCTAAGTATCCCGCCGTGTGGGGTGTGATGATAGCATTGTTTAGGGACCATAGTGGGCTGTCCGGTGGCAGGGGTTCGGTCGCAAAGACATCTAGCCCCGCGCCCGCCAGTTCCCCCTGGGCCAGTGCTGCCGCGAGGGCGTCTTCGTCCACCACCGCACCGCGGGCAATGTTGTAGAGGTAGGCCGAGGGCTTAAGTAATTTCAGCCTTTGCCGCGAAATGAGGTTCGTTGTCGCCGGCGTCAGTGGCACAGCCAAGACCAGGTGGTCGACTAGGGGCAAGAGTTCATCAAGCCTATCTTCGCCCCAGACCATGGTAGCGCTAGGCGAGGGGGAAGGTTTCCGGCGCAGGCCGATTACCTCTAGGCCAAAGGCGAGCGCCCTATGCCCAATGGCTTGACCTATGCTGCCAAAGCCCACGATGCCCATCACTTGGCCCTGCAGAAGCGTCGGGCGGTAGTGCTGCCAGAGTCTTACTTGTTGGTGGCTAAACAAGGTGGGCAAACCACGCGCAAAGGCCAACACGAGGGAGAAGACATGCTCGGCAATGGTGGCCCCATGCATGCCGCTCGTCGTGCATAACCTGGCAGGGCTTGCCAGTAGCTCCGGAGAAAGCAGGTGGTCCACGCCGGCTGTAACTACTTGCATGAGCAGCAGCTTCTCAGCTTGAGCTAGTTGGGCGGGGTCAAGGCTTCCCCAGACGACCTCAGTGTCGGGTAGACCAGAGGCGATTTCCTCGTCGGTGCCCGAGACGATAGTTGCTCCCGGACAGCAGGACATAATTTCGGCACGCTCGGCGGGGGACAATCCCCCCTTGACGACGATCTTATACATGTAACAACCCTCCCCCTGTGATAGTGGTGGTGTAGATATTTCCTGGGAAATGTTCGCCTGGTGGGTCTTTCTAAACAAGATTCGTTACGGTTACGGAAATGTCCTGCTAAAATAGTAAAGTCCCAGCATGTTGCTTGGGCGTATTTATACATGGAGGTGTGCTGTGAAACTGTTGGCGAAAGTAGCGGCCGAGTTAGCCATCAGCCTAGGGCAAGTAGAAAGTGTCGAAAAGTTACTGCTAGAGGGTAACACGATACCTTTCATCGCCCGTTATCGCAAGGAGGTGACTGGGGAGCTTGACGAAGTGAAGTTAAGGGCCATCGATGAGCGTCTCACCTATCTCAAACAATTAGAAGAGCGCAGGGGGGAGGTCAAGCGACTCATCGGGGAACTTGGCAAGATGACCCCAGAAATCGCGGGCCTGGTAGAGAAAGCGGATACTTTGCAACAGGTGGAGGATATCTACCTACCATTTCGTCCCAAGCGCCGTACGCGCGCGACCATCGCCAAAGAAAAGGGCTTGCTCCCCCTGGCGGAGCGTATTTTGGCTGATCACCTGCTGGAGGAGGCGGCGGCCATGGTTTTGGCCGTTCCTTTTTGTAATGCCGAAAACGGCTTGACGGAGGGTGCCGTGGCGTTGTCGATGGCGAAGGACATCTTGGCGGAGCAGTTAAGCGAGAACTTCAGCGTGCGCGAGGCGGTGCGGTACATGCTGCGGCACGAAGGCAGGTTGAGTACCGAGGTAAAAAATGAGGAAAACATCACCTACCAAATGTACTTTAGTTACGAAGAGCCACTGCGCCGCCTGCCCCCGCATCGCCTGCTGGCCATTAATCGGGGTGAGAAAGAAGAAGCCTTGACGGTGAAAGTCCTCTATGATGAGGACAAGGTCTACACGATAGCCACCCACAAGTTTGTAGGCGGCCAAGCCAAAGCGAACTACTTAGTCAAAGAAGCGATTGTCGATGGCTGCAAGAGATTGCTTTTGCCCTCTTTAGAGCGCGAGATAAGAGCCGGCATGACCGTGGTGGCAGAGGAACAGGCCATCCTAGTATTTGGGCAAAACATCAAGCAATTATTGCTTCAGGCGCCGGTCAAGGGCAAGACCATACTCGCCATCGACCCAGCCTATCGTACGGGGTGTAAAATGGCTGTCGTTAACCCCACAGGCAAGGTGCTGTCCACAGCGGTGTCCTACTTCACCCCCCCGCAGAACGATAAATTAGCTGCGGCACGCTTATTGCTCGGCCTAATCCGCGAACATGCGGTCAGTGCCATCGCTATCGGCAACGGCACGGGGTCGCGCGAGGCGGAGGAATTTGTGGCCGAGCTTATGCGGGAGCATGGCCTAGGAGTGCCGTACACCATTGTCAGTGAGGCGGGCGCCTCGGTGTACTCCGCCTCGGCGCTGGCGGGCGAGGAGCTGCCGGGGATGGACGTCACCCTGCGTGGCGCGGTCTCGATTGGCCGCCGCATTATCGACCCCTTGGCCGAGCTGGTAAAAATTGATCCAAAGGCCATCGGGGTTGGCCAGTACCAGCACGATGTGAACCAAAAAGCCTTGGCCACCAAGTTAGAGGGAGTGGTCGAGGACTGTGTCAACGGTGTGGGGGTGGACCTTAACACTTCATCGCCGGCGCTACTCCGCTACGTGGCCGGTATTTCCCCGGCGGTAGCCAAGAACATTGTCGCTTTTCGTGATGAGCATGGCCCCTACAAGAGTAGAGAGGAGCTCAAAAAAATTCCCCGGCTCGGTCCGGCCACCTTTGTGCAGTGCGCTGGCTTCCTGCGCATCCCCGGCGCAGCCAATTTATTAGATAACACCCCGGTGCATCCTGAATCGTACACCTTGACTCACCGTTTCTTGGGGCACCTTAATCTTTCTATCAATGAACTGACGCAGGGAGGCGTGAATCTTGATGCCGCCAAACTCCGTCAGGCCGCAGAAACACTAGGAGCGGGGCTGCCTACCCTGCGCGACATCTACCTCGCCCTGCAAAAACCTGGGCGTGACCCTAGGGAAGATGTCGAGGGGCCCGTGTTTCGTAGCGACGTCCTCCGAATGGAAGACCTAGCCGAGGGCATGGTGCTCCGCGGCGTGGTGCGCAATGTGGTTGATTTTGGCGCATTTGTCGACATCGGCGTAAAGCAGGACGGCTTGGTGCATATATCGGAAATTAGCGAGACCTTTGTCAAGCACCCTTCGCAGGCTGTAGCAGTTGGGGAAGTCGTAGAGGTTCGCGTTATGGGCATAGATAAAAAACGCCAACGCATCAGCCTGTCCCGCAAAGGCCTCCCAACAAAGGGGTAAACAAAAGGGACGTGTTATTCTGTTCTGCATAGTTTTCGCCGCCCAACATTTCTTGCAGGTATACACCGCTCCTTGCAGAATTATTACTATAGTTAAGCATTGCTGCTGCGTGCATTTATTCGAAAGAGGGGTGAGATGATGTCCGAGCTACTGGAACTGCTGCGTAAAGGGGACAGAGCGGTCTTTGAAGAGATGGTAAAAACTTATCTGGCACTTATTAAAAGGCGTGCTATGAAGCTCGCACCCTCTTGGCAAGAAGCTGATGACCTAGTCCAGGAGTCCTTACTGCGGGCCTGGCTTAAGGTGAAGGATTTTCGCGGTGAGTCCTCGTTTGGCACTTGGTGGCTGCGCATTATGGAGAATTATCACATCGACACGATGCGAAAAAAACGCCGCTCACCCCTTATCTCCCTGCAGAGTCTGGCAGCGCGAGATGGGTATAAAATAAAACCTCCAGCTTGGCTGGAGGGATGCGCTTCAGAAAAGAAGTGGGAGAAAGAGGAGATACGCCGCTGCCTAGAAGAGGCTTTTAGCAAATTGCCCGCCGTCTACGGCCGGCTGATAGTGCAAAAAGAGCTGAAGAATATGTCCTACGAAGAAATGGCCGCTCAACTTGCCTGCACGGTAGAGGCAGTGCGTTGCAAACTCTACCGCGCACGCAAGCAATACAGGGTTGAACTGATGCGGCTCCTCGGTCAGTGTGACCTAATGCCGAGTTAGTAAGGCGCGGATGCGGCGCAAACCTTCTTCGATATTGTCCATGGAAGTGGCGTAGGACAGGCGGAGGAATTGTCCGGCGCCAAAGCCCGAACCGGGAACCACCGCCACCTGGGCTTTGTCCAGTAGCACTTGAGCCAAGGCGACGTCATCAACGATGGTTTCACCGGCAATCTGTTGGCCGAGCAATCGACTGATGTTCGCCATGACATAAAATGCGCCCTTAGGCAGACGGCAACTCAAGTCGGGGATGGCGTTTACCAGCTCAACCATCCGCAGTCGCCGCCGCGCAAATTCCTGTACCATCGTTTGCATGGCCTCCTGGGGTCCGCGCAGGGCTTCGATGCTCGCGGCTTGAGCAATGGAATTGGCATTGGAAGTGGCGTGACTCTGCAGGCTGCCCATGGCCTTGGCTAGGGCCATATTGCTGGCGGTGTAGCCAATGCGCCACCCGGTCATGGCATAGGCCTTGGACATGCCGTTGACGACAATGGTGAGGTTCTTAATTTCTTCTCCCAAGGAAGCAATGCTCTGGTGCTCGGTATGGTCATACACCAATTTCTCGTAGATCTCATCGGAGATCACATAGAGATCGTGTCTTAAGGCGAAGTCAGCGATGGCGGACAGCTCCGCCTGGCTATAGACCATGCCGGTTGGGTTGCTCGGGCTGTTGAGCATGAGGGCCTTGGTTTTTGGCGTAACGGCAGACTCAAGGTCCGCCACGCGCACCTTGAAGTCTTCATCCTCCCTGGTATTGACAAAGACCGGCTCCGCACCCACCATTTTCACCATCTCGGCATAACTGACCCAGTAGGGGATGGGGATGATGACCTCATCGCCCGGGTCGCAAATGGCCAGAAGGGCATTGTAGAGCGAGTGCTTGGCGCCGTTAGAGACTACGATTTGTCCCGGAGTGTAAATCAGGTTGTTTTCTAACCGGAGTTTTTCGCCGATGGCCTGGCGCAAGCTTTCGGTTCCGGCAGCGGGAGTATAGCGCGTTTCCCCGCGATGGATGGCGCTAATCGCGGCTTGGGCAATGTTGGTCGGGGTATCAAAATCCGGTTCTCCAACCCCAAAATTGATAACCTTGGCGCCCTGGGCGGCCATTTGCTTGGCCTTGGCATCTATTCCTAGGGTTATCGACGGGGTAATCCTCTGCGCGCGGGTAGAGAGATCTTTCATATACTTCCTCCTATGTTCCATCCGGCGGTAGCGATGGCTTTTGTATTATGTATTCTATGTTCCTGGCCTTTTCCCTGCTCGGTGCGCCTAAGGCCAATAATTTCGTGGGGCGACACTAGACATTGCCTATGCCAGTGCTTTGTGCTAGGATACGAGTATAGATGAAACGCAAGGCAGAAGAGAGTAGTTTGTCGGCTTACTTTAGAGAGCTAGCGGCTGGTGCGAGCTAGTGTGAGCGGAGGAGCGAAGTCCACTTCGAAGGCGGCCCGTGAAAACGGTGACGGTGACGCGTTATAGTTCAAAGCACAAAGCAGGGTGGTACCGCGAGTAAGATCGCCCCTCACGAGAGGGCGATTTTTTGTTTTTCGCGGGGTTTGGACGTAGTAGAGGAAAGGGGAGGCTAGGTAATGTTTGACGCTAAATTTGTGCGCAACAATGTGGACGCCGTGCGGGCTGGGGTGGCGGCTAAGGGTGAAAGCCTGTCGCTAGATAATTTCTTGGCACTCGATGAGGGCCGTCGCCAAAAAGTAACGGCTGTTGAACAGCTGAAGGCCGAGCGCAATCAAAAGTCGGAAGAGGTAGCGCAATTACGCCGGCAGGGCCAGGACACCGCTTTGCTGCAGGAGAACATGAAGGCCCTCGGGCAAGAAGTGAAAGAGTTAGATGCCGAAATTAAGGAGATCGAACAACAGCTCGAGCACATCTTGCTCCGCATTCCGAACTTGCCGGACAACGATGTGCCGGTTGGACCGGATGAAAGCCACAACAAGGTGCGCTCCTTGCATCTTCTGCCGCGCCAGTTTGCCTTCGCCCCCAAGGCGCACTGGGACCTGGGCGTTGCGCTGGATATTCTTGATTTTGAAAGAGCGGGCAAGATTGCCGGCGCGCGCTTTGCGCTCTACCGCGGCCTAGGCGCCAGATTAATGCGCTCGCTCATAAGTTTTATGCTCAACCTGCACACGACCGAGCATGGTTATGTCGAGGTTGCCCCACCGCTCTTAGTGACCTATGACAACATGGTGGGGACGGGGCAATTCCCCAAGTTTACCGAGGACGCCTTTAAGATCGCCGGGCAGGAGTTGTACCTAAACCCTACCGCCGAGGTGCCCGTCACCAATATGCATCGGGACGAGGTGCTAGACGGCGAGCTACTGCCACTCTACTACACCGCCTACTGCCCTTCTTTTCGAGCAGAGGCTGGTGCCGCCGGCCGCGACACGCGCGGCTTGATCCGCATGCATCAATTCAACAAGGTCGAATTAGTAAAATTTGTACGACCAGAGAATTCGAGCGCGGAGCTCGAAACCCTCCTCGCCGATGCCTGTCGGGTGCTCGAGAGATTGGCCATTCCTTATCGCATTTTGGAGATGTGCACCGGCGACCTTGGTTTCGCTGCCGCCAAAAAATACGATATTGAGTTGTGGATGCCAAGCTACAACAGGTATGTAGAGATTTCCAGTTGCTCAAATTTCCGCGACTTCCAAGCGAAGAGGGCCAACATCAAGTTTCGCCCCCAAAAGGGAGCCAAGGCCGATTATGTACATACTTTGAACGGCTCGGGATTGGCCATCGATCGTTTGGTGGCGGCCATCCTGGAAAACTACCAGGAGGAAAATGGCTCTGTGCGCGTGCCGGAAGCGCTAATCCCATTTATGGGCATAGAAAAAATTACGAATTGACGCGGCTATACTTCGTTGGTATACTGATTAGTGCTGTGGAGAGATGGCCGAGTGGTTGATGGCGCTAGTCTTGAAAACTAGTGATCCTGCAAGGGACCGGGGGTTCGAATCCCTCTCTCTCCGCCACACAAGTATTTGGCCGGCTTTTTGCCATTGCCTGTGCAAGAAGTCTGTGCTATAGTAAGTTGGCACGGAGAGGTGGCCGAGTAGGTCGAAGGCGGTCGCCTGCTAAGCGATTATACGAGCTTTAAACTCGTATCGCGGG
>JAGXSS010000038.1 GCA_018334055.1 Peptococcaceae bacterium | reverse complement strand
GGCCAGGTGTTGGCTAAGCCCGGCACCATCAAGCCCCACACCAAGTTTAAGGGTGAAGTATACGTCCTCTCCCAAGAAGAAGGCGGCCGTCACAAGCCCTTCTTTGACGGGTATCGTCCCCAGTTTTACTTCCGCACCACCGACGTCACCGGCGTACTCAACCTACCCGAGGGAGTCGAGATGGTCATGCCCGGGGACAAAATCACCATGACGGTAGAGCTCATCACCCCTATCGCTATGGAACCCGGCGTCCGCTTCGCCATTCGTGAAGGCGGCCGCACCGTGGGCGCCGGCGTAGTTACCGAAGTTTTACTCTAGAATCACCCCGGCGCAGGTGGTTTACGCCACCTGCCCGGTTAACACTTTTACCTAGAGTTGCCCCAGGGCCATGAGCGGGGGTAAACTCTGGGCAATGAGGAGGGTTAGACATGGCACAGCAAAAGATTCGCATCCGGCTCAAGGCTTTTGACCATAAAATATTGGATCAGTCTGCAGAGAAAATTGTGGAAACCGCACGGCGTACCGGGGCTATGGTTTCCGGGCCGATTCCTTTGCCGACCGAGCGCAATCTGTTCACCATTCTGCGGGCGCCGCACGTCGAAAAAGACATCCGCGAGCAGTTCGAAATGCGGACGCACAAGCGCCTCATTGACATCGTCGAGCACAACCACAAGACGGTAGATGCGCTCATGCGCTTAGACCTTCCTGCGGGCGTGGACATAGAAATTAAGCTTTAACGGCACAAATACAAGTTCCCCGCAGGGGAACCGATGTATGGAGGTGTAACCAAGGATGCAAAAAGCGATATTAGGCAAAAAAATCGGCATGACTCAAGTGTTCGCGGCAACCGGCGAAGTTGTTCCGGTGACGGTTATCGAAGCCGGACCTTGCGTCGTCACGCAGGTTAAAACTAAGGAAACAGATGGCTATGAAGCCATTCAGGTAGCTTTTCTGCCGGTAAAAGAGAGTGCGCTCAACAAGCCAAAGAAGGGCCATTTCGCCCGCGCCGGCGTCAAGCCGCACCGTTTTCTCCGCGAGTTTCGCCTCGAGAGCATCGCCGAATACAAGACCGGCCAGGTGGTTCTCGCCACCATCTTCGCCCCCGGCGAAGCGGTAGATGTAACCGGTATTTCCAAGGGCAGAGGCTTCGCCGGGGTCATCCAGCGTTGGGGCTTTAGCCGCGGTCCCATGACGCACGGCTCTAAGTACCATCGCGGGGTCGGCAGCTTGTCCTCTCGTGCCGGAGCGCGTACCTTCCCCGGTCGTAAGCTGCCGGGACAGTATGGCCGCGCGCGCCGCACGGTACAGAACTTGCAGGTAGTGAGAGTTGACCTAGAGCGTAACCTGGTGCTGGTCAAGGGCTCTGTTCCCGGCCCGAAGGGTTGTCTGGTCACAATTAAAAACAGCGTCAAGGCCTAGCCTAGTAACAACTCAGGCAGGTGAAAGGAGGAAAAACGCTTTGCCTACTGTTGATGTATTCAATGTCAAAGGTGAAATTGTAGGGCAGATGGTGCTCTCTGACGCCGTTTTCGGCATCGAGGTCAACAAGCATGTACTACATTTGGCCGTGCTCAAACAATTAGCCGGCCAGCGCCTCGGCACCCACGATACCAAGAATAGAGCCGAGGTGCGCGGCGGTGGCCGTAAACCCTGGAAGCAAAAAGGTACGGGACGCGCCCGGGCGGGTAGTCGTCGTTCGCCCATTTGGGTAGGCGGTGGTATAGCCTTTGGGCCAACCCCTCGCAAGTACAATTTTGATCTCCCCCGCAAGGTGAGAAGGCTCGCTCTCAAATCCGCCCTGACGAGCAAGTTGCAGGCGGGCGATGTTATCGTCGTTGACACCTTGGAGTTCGCCGCACCTAAGACGAAGCTCATGGTCGAATTCCTCGGCAAGCTACAACTCGCGAAGAAGCCACTCTTAGTCCTAGGTGAAGTGAATGAGAACGTGGAAAAATCTTGCCGCAACATTCCCGGTGTGGCCACTCTCGGTGCCGTCGGACTCAATGTCTACGATATTCTAAATGCCGGCAAGGTCGTACTGACCAAGGATGCAGTTCTCAAGGTTGAGGAGGTGCTCATCTAATGCGCGACGCCAGAGATATTATTAAGAAGCCGATTATCAGCGAGCGCACCACCGCGCTGCAAACGGAGCGTAAGTATGTCTTCTCTGTCGACCCTAAGGCCAATAAAACAGAAATTCGCCAAGCGGTGGAGCTCTTGTTCAAGGTAGAGGTTGAGGCAGTAAACACCATGCACGTCACCGGTAAGTTTAAGCGTCACGGCGTGCACAGCGGTTATCGCTCCGATTGGAAGAAGGCCATCGTTAAGCTCACTCCGAAGAGCAAGACCATCCCCATCTTTGACTCTATCTAGCTTCACTGCTCCAGATTATGACGTTTTCCTGAAAAGGAGGGACAACCAACATGGCTATGAAGAAGTTTAAGCCTACTTCTCCGGGGCGCCGCTTTATGACCGTAGAGAGTTTTGACGAGGTTACTTGTACCGAACCGGAACGCTCCTTGCTCGCGCCGCTCACGAAGAAAGCCGGGCGTAACAATCAAGGGCGCATCACTGTCCGCCATCAGGGCGGTGGTCACAAGCGCAAGTACCGCATCATCGATTGGAAGCGCGATAAGGATGGCATCCCCGCGACAGTCGCTACCGTTGAATACGACCCTAATCGCACTGCCTATATTGCTCTCCTGCACTATGCCGATGGCGCGAAGCGCTACATCCTCGCTCCGCATGGTCTTAAGGTGGGTACAAAAATCTTTTCGGGAGTAGATGCCGATATCATGGTCGGCAATGCGCTGCCACTGAAAAAAATACCGGTCGGTACGGTCATCCACAATATTGAGCTCAAGCCGGGCAAGGGCGCACAAATGGTACGTTCTGCCGGTGCCTCCGCTCAACTCATGGCCAAGGAAGGCTTGTACGCGCTTTTACGTCTGCCTTCGGGTGAAGATCGCCTGGTGCACATTGAATGCCGCGCGACTATCGGCCAGGTGGGCAACCTCGAGTACGAGAACCTTTCTATCGGTAAGGCCGGCCGTAATCGCTGGCTGGGCAAGCGCCCCACGGTCCGTGGAGTGGTCATGAACCCAGTGGATCATCCCCATGGTGGTGGCGAAGGCCGTGCCCCCATTGGTCGCAAGAGCCCGGTTACTCCCTGGGGTGTGCCGACCTTGGGTCACAAGACTCGCCAGAAGAAAAACAAGAGCGACCAGTACATTGTTCGCCGTCGTAAGTCGTAGGGAAGGGAGGCTAGGTCATGTCGCGTTCTGTTAAGAAGGGTCCGTTTGTTGAAGAGCGTCTGCTTTTGCGGATTAAACGTATGAATGACAAGAGAGAAAAGAAGGTCATAAAGACCTGGTCGCGGGCGTCGACCATATTCCCGGATATGATTGGGCACACCATTGCGGTTTACGATGGGCGCAAACACGTGCCAGTCTATGTCGGCGAGGAAATGGTTGGGCACAAGCTCGGCGAATTTGCTCCCACCCGCACTTTCCGGGGCCACGGTGGTCACACCGAGCGCTCAACAACATTGAAGTAGGAGGGATAAGGGATGGAAGCTAGAGCCAGCGCGCGAAATATTCGCATTGCCCCTCGTAAAGCGCGCATCGTTATTGACCTCATCCGCGGGAAGAGTGTGGCAGAGGCGGCCAACATTCTCCGTTTCACGCCTAAAGTGGCCTCTCTCGTTATTTTGAAGGTCATGCAGTCCGCAGCTGCCAATGCCGAGCATAACTATCAACTAAATCCTGAGAAACTCTTTGTCAAAGAGGCTTTTGTGGATAGCGGTTCTACTCTCAAGCGTTGGCATCCTCGCGCCCAAGGGCGTATGTACCAAATTCTCAAGCGATCCTGCCACATCACCGTTGTGGTCAAGGAAAAATAGGAGGGATTGCAGCGTGGGTCAAAAAGTACATCCCAAGGGATTTCGCATTGGCGTAATCAGGGACTGGGACTCCAAGTGGTATGCTGATAAGAACTACGCCGACTTGCTCCTTGAGGACTTCAAGGTTCGCCGCTACATCAAGGAAAAGCTCTTTGCCACCGGAGTAGGTCAAGTGGTGATTGAGCGCACCGGGAATATTGTGCGGGTCTTTATTCACACCGCCAAGCCCGGCATGGTGATTGGTCGTGGCGGTGCAGGCGTCGAAGACCTGCGCAAGTCGCTTGAAACTCTCACGAAGAAGCAAGTCTATGTCAATATCATGGAAATCAAGACTGCCGAGCTAAGCGCTCAGTTAGTCGCCGAAAACGTAGCGCAGCAGATTGAAAAGCGCATTGCCTTTCGTCGTGCCATGCGTCAAGTCATGGGTCGCACCATGCGTAGCGGCGCAAAGGGCATCAGAGTCGCCATCGGGGGACGCTTGAATGGGGCAGAAATTGCTCGTCGCGAGTGGGCGCGTGAAGGCACCATTCCCCTGCACACTCTGCGTGCTGACATCGACTACGGTGTTGCCACGGCCCATACCGCCTATGGTCAAATAGGTGTTAAGGTCTGGATTTACAAAGGTGAGATTCTGCCTAAGCCTGTCAAGGTGGACGCAGAGGGAGGCGTGTAAATCATGTTGATGCCGAGCAGAGTCAAATTCCGCAAGGTACACAGAGGCAGGATGAAGGGGCGCACCAAGGGCGGGGCCACTATTGCTCACGGGCAGTACGGGCTCGAGGCTCTCGAGGCTTCTTGGATTACCAGCCGGCAAATCGAGGCCGCCCGTGTGGCCATGACCCGCTACATCAAGCGCGGTGGCCAGGTGTGGATACGTATTTTCCCGCATAAGCCCGTCACTCAAAAGCCTGCCGAAACCCGTATGGGTAGCGGTAAAGGTTCTCCCGAGTACTGGGTAGCCGTCGTAAAACCTGGGCGTATCATGTTTGAGATAGCCGGTGTTGACGAAGCCACTGCCCGGGAGGCATTGCGCCTAGCTGGGCATAAGCTCCCCATCAGGACAAAGTTCGTCGCACGGGTTGATGTGGGTGGTGAAGTAAATGAAGGTTAAAGACATTCGCGACATGAACGAGGCAGAACTAGTCCAAAAGATTGATGATCTCAAGGGCGAACTGTTTAACCTGCGCTTCCGTCTTATAACCGGCCAACTAGAAAACCCCATGCGGATTAAGGAAGTTCGTAAAACAATTGCTCGGGTGAAGACCATTCTCCACGAGCGCGAACTCAATATCGGCTAGAGAGGAGGTTTCGCTGTGGAAGATAGAAGACTGCGCAAGGTCCGTCAGGGAGTTGTGGTCAGCGACAAAATGGACAAGACAATAGTGGTAGCTACCGAAGAAATGGTGCCCCACAAATTGTATGGTCGCATTGTCAAACAGACCAAGAAGTATAAGGCTCATGCCGAAAACAACGAGGCTCGTGTTGGTGATACCGTAAGAATCATGGAAACACGTCCAATCAGCAAGGAAAAGTGCTGGCGTTTAATGGAGATCGTAAAAAAAGCAGAATAGACCCTGCATAGGGAAGGGGATGATCGTCGTGATTCAAAACGAGACGAGATTAAAGGTTGCAGATAACTCTGGAGCCAAAGAGATCCTCTGCATCAGGGTACTAGGTGGTACTAGTCGGCGCTACGCTCGGGTGGGGGATGTTATCATTGCTGCCGTCAAGGAAGCAACACCCGGTGGAGTTGTTAAAAAAAGCGACGTGGTTAAGGCCGTTGTCGTTCGCACCACCAAGGACTCTCGTCGCGCGGATGGCTCCTACATCAAGTTTGATGATAATGCCGCCGTGATTATTGACCAAAACAACAACCCGCGCGGGACCCGTATATTTGGCCCGGTGGCCCGTGAACTCCGGGAGAAGAACTTTATGAAAATCGTTTCTCTCGCACCGGAAGTACTCTAGCTCATGCAAGGGAGGTGCCAAGTATCGTGAAGCTTCATGTCCGTAAAGACGACCAAGTCATTGTCCTCACCGGCAAGGACCAGGGCAAGAAGGGCAAAATCGTCAGTGCTCAACCGGAGAAAGGTCGCGTAGTGGTGGAAGGCGTCAATATTGTCAGCCGTCACCGCAAGGCCACCCCTACTGTGTCCCAGGGCGGCATCATCAAGCAGGAAGCACCCATTCACAGTTCTAACGTGATGGTTATCTGCCCTAGCTGTAAGAAACCGACTCGGACCGCTCACAAAGTAATGACCGATGGCAAGTTCGCCCGCGCCTGTAAAAAGTGCGGCGAGCACATTGACAAGTAGAGAGGAGGGCTAGCCATGACAAGGTTGAAAGAAAAGTACCTTAGTGAAGTGCGGCCTGCCCTAGAAGCAAAGTTCGGCTACCAGAACACCATGCAAATTCCTCGCCTCGAGAAAATCGTTCTCAACATGGGTGTGGGCAAGGCAGTGGGCAACAGCAAGATTCTCGATGCCGCAGCGAAAGACCTCGGCAGCATCGCCGGACAGAAACCTATCATTACTAGGGCCAAGCAGAGCGTCTCGAACTTTAAGCTGCGCGAGGGCATGGCGATTGGCGCTAAGGTCACTTTGCGCGGTGAACGGATGTATCAGTTCTTGGACAAATTTATGAACATCAACCTGCCACGCGTCAGAGACTTTCGCGGGGTGTCACCTAAGTCCTTTGATGGCCGCGGCAACTACACCGTAGGCGTTAAAGAACAGCTGATTTTCCCTGAAATAGACTACGACAAGGTGGACCATGTCCAGGGCATGGATGTCACTATTGTGACATCAGCCAAGACTGATGAGGAAGCAAAGGAATTGCTGGCCCAGCTAGGCATGCCCTTTAGCGCGTAAGCAAAGGAGGAGAAAATGTGGCCAAAAAGTCGATGATTATCAAGCAAGCTCGGGTACCAAAATTTGCTGTGCGCGGGTATAATCGTTGCCGCATTTGTGGTCGTCCCCACGCCTACATGCGCAAGTTCGGGACTTGTAGAATTTGCTTCCGCGAACTTGCCCATGAGGGCCAAATTCCCGGCGTCAAGAAGGCCAGCTGGTAAGGCCCTTCATACAGGAAGGAGGTTTGGTACGTAATGGTTATGACAGATCCTATCGCGGATATGCTGACGAGAGTCCGCAACGCCAATCATGCACTACACGATACTGTGGATGTGCCCGGTTCAGCGATGAAGAAGAGTGTCGCTGAGATTTTGAAGACTGAGGGTTTCATCCGCGACTACAAATGGGAGGATGACGGCAAGCAGGGTATGCTGCGTCTCATGCTCAAGTACGGTGCTAATAAGCAGCGGGTTATCGTCGGTGTAAAGCGTATCAGTAAGCCTGGTCTTAGGGTTTACGCACGCAAAGATGAACTGCCCCGGGTACTAGGGGGCATTGGAATTGCCATAGTTTCGACTTCACAGGGGCTGATGACCGACAAGCAAGCCAGGGCCAAGGGCCTCGGCGGAGAAGTCATTTGCTACGTCTGGTAGGGAGGTAACAGTATGTCCAGAATCGGCAAGAAACCAATTGTGGTGCCGCCCAAGGTCGATGTTCACCTGAACGGCCAGACCATAGTGGTGAGTGGCCCTAAGGGCACTCTTACCCGCGTCTTGCATGCGGAAGTGAGAGTTGTGGTCGAACAGAGTGAAATCAGGGTCGAGAGAATTTCCGACCGCCCCTTGCACAAATCCTTGCATGGCGTTACGCGCACCATTATTGCCAACATGGTAGAGGGCGTGACCAAGGGCTATGAAAAGAAGTTGCAGGCAGCGGGTGTGGGTTGGCGCGCCAATGTGCAGGGCAAGAAGTTAGTCCTCACGGTCGGCTACTCCCATCCGGTAGAAATTGAACCGCCACAAGGAGTGGAGTTTAAGACAGAGGTCGTGGCTAAGCCACCCTTTGGCAACATTCCGCTCATCACCGTGTCGGGCTATAACAAGGAAGACGTGGGGCAGACGGCTGCCACCATCAGGAATGTCCGTCCACCTGAACCCTATCTCGGCAAGGGCATTGCCTATGTCGGCGAGGTTATCAGGCGCAAGGCCGGCAAGACATCTAAGTAGTGAACGGGCAAGGAAAGGAGTGAGTCAACGGTGTTTAAAAAAGAAGATAAAAATGTGCTCCGCAAAGTGCGTCACCTGCGAGTGCGCAAGAATGTATCGGGAACGGTAGAGCGTCCGCGGCTGAATGTTTTTCGTAGCGCCGGTCACATCTACGCCCAGATCATTGATGATACAGCGGGACATACTCTTGTTGGCGTTTCCACCCTTAGCCCGGAGCTATCGGGTCAAGCAGGTGGCAATAAAGAGGCCGCCACGGCCACAGGCAAGTTAATCGCGGAGAAGGCACTCGCTCTGGGGATTACCCGAGTAGTATTTGACCGCGGTGGCTACCTCTACCATGGTCGTGTCGCGGCGTTGGCCCAAGCTGCGCGCGAAGCAGGCCTAGAGTTCTAGCGGTAAGGAGGGAAAACATTGGAACGCATCGATCCTAAATCATTGGATTTGACAGAAAAAGTCATTGTGGTCAAGCGCGTCAGCAAGACACGTAAGGGCGGCCGCGATGCTAGCTTTAGTGCCCTGACCGCTGTTGGCGACGGCAAAGGTCATGTCGGCGTAGGGCTTGGGAAGGCCAAGGAAGTTGTCGAAGCCATCCGCAAGGCCAATGAAGACGCCAAGAAAAATCTCATCACCGTGCCTATGGTTGAGACATCAATTCCGCACCTGATTATCGGCACTTCCGGTGCCGGACGCGTGTTGATGAAGCCGGCTTCCCTAGGTACTGGGGTTATTGCGGGCGGTGCAGTGCGGGCGATATTGGAACTAGCGGGGGTACGCGATGTTCTCACCAAATCCCTAGGCTCATCGAACGCCATGAACATGGCTCAGGCCACTTTGGAAGGCTTGAAGTCTCTGCGCACGGCAGAGCAAGTCGCCAAACTCCGCGGTGTTTCCGTGGAGCAACTCCTGGGTTAGGGGGCGAAGCACATGACAAAGTTACAGATTACCTTGACGCGCAGCCTCATTGGGCGGCCGGAGGATCAACGGGCCACCTGCAGAGCTTTAGGCCTTCAGAAGACCAATTCCACAGTCATCCACTCCGACACCCCCGCCATTCGCGGTATGATTAAAAAAGTCGCTCATCTTGTGGTGGTACTGGCCGAGGAGGTGCAAGGATGAAACTAGAGAATCTACAACCGGCTGAAGGCTCCCGCCAAGTAAGGACGCGTGTCGGTCGCGGTCACGGCTCCGGAAGGGGCAAGACCAGCGGACGCGGCACGAAAGGTCAATGGGCGCGCACGGGCGGCGGAGTACGCCCGGGCTTCGAGGGCGGGCAGATGCCCCTCTACCGTCGCTTGCCTAAGCGCGGCTTTAACAATAAGTTCAAGACCTTCTATGCCTTGGTGCAAATCAATGACCTCAATATCTTCCCCGCGGAAACAGTCGTTGACCTTGGCATGCTCCAAGAAGTGGGCTTGGTCAATAAGCCGCTCGACGGGGTGAAAATTCTCGGCATGGGTGAGCTAACACATCCCCTCACCGTCAGGGCGACCGCTTTTAGTGCCTCGGCCATAGCGAAGATTAACGCTGCCGGCGGAAAGGTGGAGGTGATCTAGATGCTAGAGAGTTTGCGCAATATGTGGCGCATAGATGAACTGCGTAAACGCATACTCTATACTCTCGGTATCTTCCTCATCATCCGCTTGGGTAATTTTATTCCCGTTCCCGGCGCTAACCGCGCCGCGATGGCCCAGTTTCTCGAAGGACAGGGCGGCCTTTTTGGCCTCCTTGACGCCATCTCGGGGGGTGCCTTGGCCAATATCTCTATCTTCACCTTGACCATTGGGCCATATATCACGGCCAGCATCATTGTCAGCTTGCTGCAAGTCATCATCCCCGCGTGGGAGAAGCTAGCCAAGGAGGGCGATGAGGGCCGCAAGAAGCTCAATGAATACACCAGGTACGGTACCGTCATTTTGGCCTTTATCCAGGGTTTTGCGACATCCGCCGGACTCGCCACCCAAGGGGTGCTAGCCAGTGGCCTCGCCAACAATGTTCTAACGGCCTTAAGTTTTACCGCCGGAACAATGATGGTCATGTGGCTTGGTGAGTTGATCACCGAGAAGGGCATCGGCAACGGCATATCCCTAGTCATATTCGCCAACATTGTTTCGCAAATGCCAAGGACCTTGGCTGGCTTGGGCGCCTTTGTCATGGAGGGCACCGTGAACATCTTTACGGTGGTACTGCTTGGTCTCCTCGCCCTATTTGTCATCGCCGGCGTGGTTTTTGTACAAGAAGGCCAGCGAAAAGTGCCGGTGCAGTATGCGAAAAGGGTTGTAGGGCGCAAGATGTATGGCGGGCAGACCACGCACATTCCCCTCAAGGTCAACCAAGCTGGGGTTATCCCGGTAATCTTCGCCTCATCCTTGCTGCTCTTCCCCCAGGTGATCGCGCAGTTTATTCAGCACCCTTGGGCGCAGAGCATCGCGCAGGTTTTTCGGTTTGGCAGTGCCTTGCACATCGCCCTCTACGTGCTCTTTATCTTCGTGTTCAGCTACTTCTACACATTTATTCAGTTTAACCCCAAAGAACTGGCTGAAAATATGCAAAAACACGGCGGGGCCATCCCCGGTGTGCGCCCCGGTCGAGTAACTGCGGACTTTTTGTTCAAGGTAGTTACGCGACTCACCTTGGTAGGCTCGCTTTTCTTAGTAGCGATTGTCATCTTGCCCCTCATGCTCTCGGGTGTCATCCGCATGGACATCGGCTTAGGCGGCACCGCCTTGCTCATCGTCGTGGGTGTAGCGCTAGAGACCATGAAGCAGATTGAGGGTCACCTCGTCATGCGCCACTACAGTGGCTTTATGAAGTAGGACTGCTATGGCAGATATTAACCTGATCATTATCGGACCACCGGGGGCAGGGAAGGGCACGCAAGCCGCCTTTCTCTGCCGGGAGCAAAGCATCCCCCATATCTCCACCGGCGATATGTTTCGCCTAGCGGTGAAAAATGCTACTTTACTGGGACTTGCCGCGAAGTCTTACATGGACCGGGGCGAGCTGGTGCCCGATGAAGTCACCATCGGCATCGTCCGCGAGCGGCTTTCAGAAAAAGACGTCGCTAAAGGTTTTTTGCTCGACGGATTTCCGCGCACCGCGGTGCAGGCGGCAGCCCTAGAAGAAGTGTTGTTTTCTCTCGGGAGAGAAATCACCCTCGTCATCAATGTGGTCGTCCCGGAGGCAGAGTTAATCCGGCGCCTGACGGGTCGCCTGGTCTGTCGAAGCTGTGGCGCGACCTACCATCGGGTATTTAACCCATCTCCGGGGGGAGAAGTATGCGGCATCTGCCGCGGCGAATTGTACCAGCGCTCGGATGATAGCGAGGAGACCGCTATAAGTCGGCTGGCGGTGTACCAAAGGCAGACTGCCCCGCTTTTAGACTACTACGCCGCGAGTGGTAAGCTCCGGAACATCGATGGTCTGAAGCCGATTGCCGAGGTCACGGCAGAGCTCAGAACAGTTCTCGCAGCCAAGGGCACATGATCATTCTTAAGTCAGAGCGGGAGATTGCGTTCATGCGCGAGGCCGGTAAGATAGTAGCGCTAGCCATCGCCGAGGTCACACGGGCCGTGCGCCCAGGCATTTCTACGGGGGAGCTCAATGCGCTTGTAGAAAACCTCATGGCCAAACAAGGGGCGCGTCCTGCCTTTAAGGGTTATCACGGCTACCCGGCCAGCATCTGCACCTCGATCAATGAAGAAATTGTGCATGGCATTCCAGGTTTGAAAGTGCTTAAAGAGGGCGATATTATTAGCATTGACATTGGGGCGGAAATCAATGGGTATTTCGCCGATGCGGCAGTCACTTTGGCTGTTGGGGACATTGACCCCGTGTCGCGCCGACTCTTAGAGACAACTGCTCAGTGCCTAGAGGCTGGGATTAGACAATGCACAAGGGATAAGAGGCTGTCGGACATTTCTCACGCGATACAGAGCGTGGCTGAGTCAAACGGTTACTCTGTAGTCAGGGAGTATGTAGGGCACGGCATAGGCAGAGCCATGCATGAGGACCCCCAGGTGCCGAACTTCGGGAAACCCGGGAGGGGGATCAAGTTGTCTCCCGGCCTTGTCCTAGCTATCGAACCAATGGTCAATGTCGGCAGGTTCGACACAGCGGTGCTCGATGACAATTGGACTGTCGTCACCAAGGATGGCAGTCGCAGCGCCCATTTTGAGCACACCGTGGCCATCACCGAACGTGGTCCTGAAATACTCACTAGATGCTGAGCGAGGGAGGTCTGAGAGCTTGACTAAGCGTGATGATGTTATAGAGGTCAAGGGCAAGGTCATAGAATCATTGCCAAATGCCATGTTTAGAGTTGAACTTGACAATGGCCACAAGATCTTAGCTCACGTCTCCGGCAAGATTCGCATCAATTTTATCCGTATATTGCCGGGGGATACTGTGACGATGGAGCTTTCACCATACGATTTAACCCGGGGACGTATTATCTACCGCTATAAGTAGATCCCCATCAAGGAGGTACTCACATGAAAGTCAAGCCGTCCGTCAAACGTATGTGCGAAAAGTGCAAGTTGATTAAGCGCAAGGGGCGTGTCATGGTTATCTGCGAGGAGCCGACACACAAGCAAGCACAGGGATAAGAAGGATTAATAAACAGGAGGTGGCATTACACAGATGGCTCGCATTGCAGGTGTTGACCTGCCGAGGGAAAAGCGTGTTGAGATTGCACTCACCTATATTTTTGGGATTGGTCGGAGTCGCTCCGCCGATATTCTCGCCAAGACCGGAGTGAATGCTGATACTCGCGTACGTGATTTGACCGATGGAGAAGTTTCTCGTCTGCGCGAAACTATAGACAAGGGCTTCCCTGTCGAAGGGGATTTGCGGCGTGAAATATCTGCCAGCATCAAGAGACTCATAGAGATTGGTTCCTACCGTGGCTTGCGCCATCGTCGCGGTCTGCCTGTCCGCGGACAGCGCACAAAGACTAATGCTCGCACCCGCAAGGGCCCGCGCCGTACCGTCGGTGCGAAGCGCAAGTAGTCGAAGGAGGAGTAAAGCGCATGGCAAAACGTAAAGTTGCTGCAACTAAAGTGAAGCGCCGCGAGCGCAAGAATGTTGAATTTGGCGTAGCGCACATTATGTCCACATTCAACAATACGATGGTCACCATTACCGACAAGGCGGGGAACACCCTCTCCTGGTCATCCGCTGGCAACGCCGGCTACAAGGGCTCGCGCAAGAGCACGCCTTTCGCCGCGCAAATGGCGGCCGAAAACTGTGCGAAAGTGGCGATGGACCAGGGCCTGAAGGAAGTAGAAGTCCATGTGAAGGGCCCGGGCTCCGGCCGCGAGGCGGCTATTCGCAGCCTGCAAGCCGCCGGCCTTGAGGTCAGCACGATTAAAGACGTAACCCCCGTACCGCACAATGGTTGCCGGCCGCCCAAGCGGCGTCGCGTCTAAAGAGGGAGGAAAGCATAATGGCAAGATATATAGGTCCGGTATGCCGGCTCTGCCGACGCGAGGGCACCAAGCTCTTCTTAAAAGGCACTCGTTGCTACACCCCGAAATGTGCCATTGACCGCCGTGGTTATGCTCCCGGCCAACACGGCCAAGGGCGCAAGAAACCCACCGAATATGGCATTCAGCTCCGCGAAAAGCAAAAGGCCCGCCGCATCTACGGCGTGCTCGAGCGTCAATTCCGCCTCTACTTCTTAAAGGCCGCTCGCGAAAAAGGCATTACCGGCGAAAGGCTCCTGCAACTCTTGGAGCTCAGGTTGGACAATGTGGTCATGCGGGCAGGCTTTGCCGATTCTCGTAGCCAAGGCCGCCAGTTAGTGCGCCATGGTCACTTCACGGTCAATGGACACCGCGTCGATATCCCGTCCTATCTCGTCAAGCAAGGCGATGTGGTCGCTGTGGCCGAGAAAAGCCACAAGATAGTTGTCTTTGAGGGAGTGGCCGATAGCATGAAAGGCCGGCGCGTTGTGCCCTGGCTTACCTTGGAGCCACAACTGCTCAGGGTCAATGTTACCGCTTTGCCCAAGCGAGAGGATATCGATATTCCGGTCCGCGAGCATCTCATTGTCGAGAAGTATTCGAGATAAGGCATCCCCAAAACCGGGGCTGAGATAGGGGAAGTAAGGAGGCTAATCGCCTATATGTTAGAATTGGCAATGGAAAAACCAAGGGTGACACGCCAGGAAGGGACCACCACCTATGGCAGGTTTGTTATCGAGCCGCTGCAACGCGGCTATGGTACCACGCTAGGCAACGCCTTGCGCCGGATATTGCTTTCTTCTCTGCCCGGGGCTGCGGTCACCTCCATTAAAATCGAAGGCGTGATGCATGAGTTTTCGACCGTGCCCGGCGTCGTCGAGGACGTCACGGACATCGTGCTGAACATCAAGGAATTACGCCTGCATATTCACTCGCCGGGGGAGAAGATTCTCCGCATCGAAAAGACGGGTGAGGGCGTAGTAACGGCGGCCGACATCAAGACCGGTTCCGATGTAGATGTCCTCAACCCCTCCCTCGTCATCGCCACTCTGGACAAAGACGCGCGGCTCTTTATGGAGCTTACGGCCAGCGGTGGCCGTGGCTACTGCCCCGCCGAGCGCAACAAGAAGCATCACCAGCCAATCGGCGTAATCCCTGTGGACTCGGTGTTTACGCCGGTCACGAGGGTGAACTACACTGTTGAGAATACGCGCGTCGGTCAACATACCGACTATGATAAGCTTATTCTCGAAGTGTCGACCGATGGCAGCCTTAGCCCGGAGGAAGCCGTCAGCGTGGGAGCCAAGATCATGAGCGATCTCTTGCATCTTTTCGTGTCTTTGACCGAGAAGGCCGAGTCTACCAAGACCTTGGTGGATAGAGCCGAGAACAGCAAGGAACGCCTGATGGAGATGACCATTGAGGAGCTTGATCTGTCCGTTCGTTCTTTCAACTGTTTGAAGCGGGCCGGCATCAACACCGTGCATGACCTCACGAGCAGAACCGAAGACGAAATGATGAAGGTACGCAACCTCGGCAAGAAGTCGCTGGAGGAAGTACAGCACAAGCTGGCTGAACTTGGGCTGTATCTTACTAAAGCTGAAGAGTAAGGGGGGAATGACATGTCTAACCGCAAATTAGGGCGCAGAACCAATCACCGTCGCGCCTTGCTACGCAACTTGACCACATCGCTCTTGCGCTTGGGTCGCATGGAAACGACTGAGACGCGCGCCAGCGAAGTGCAGCGCATCAGCGAAAAAATGATAACCCTCGGCAAGAGAGGGGATCTCCATGCCCGTCGCCAAGCCCTGTCATATATTTTCGACGAAGACGTAGTGACCAAGCTCTTTGTTGAGATTGCGCCAAAGTATAAAGACCGCGAGGGTGGCTACACTCGCATCATGAAGACAGGCGTGCGCCGCGGCGATGCGGCACCGCAGGCCATTATTGAGCTGGTGGAGTAACCCCACCAGCTTTTTTTCGTTCATGACCGGCTTGGCTGCATTCCCTTGGGAGGTGAACACTTGGATATACTAGATATCGCCGATTTACACCATATTTATCGCGGCCACGAGGGCGAGACCATCGCCCTTGCGGGAGTCGATTTAGTGGTCAGCGAGGGTGAGTTCGTCGCCGTCATCGGGCGTAACGGCTCCGGTAAAAGCACCCTTGCTAAGCACTTTAACGCCATCCTCCTGCCCGGGGGCGGTCGCGTGTTGGTCGCCGGTCTTGACACCCGCGAAGAAGCTTTGCTTTGGCCGGTGCGGCAAATGGTGGGCATGGTGTTTCAACACCCCGACAATCAGATTGTTGCCACGGTGGTGGAGGAAGATGTGGCTTTTGGCCCTGAGAACCTCGGCGTACCCACGGCGGAGATAATCGCACGGGTGGACGCCTCACTCAGACAGGTGAACATGGAAGACTATCGCACCCATGCACCACATCTTTTGTCGGGTGGCCAAAAGCAGAGAGTGGCCATTGCCGGCGTCTTGGCCATGCGCCCTCGCCTCATAGTCCTCGACGAAGCCACCGCCATGCTCGACCCCATCGGGCGCTCTGAGGTCATGAACACCATTCTTCGCCTTAATCGCGAAGAAGGCATGACGGCAGTTCTCATCACCCATCATATGGATGAGGCGGTCAAGGCCAACCGGGTCGTCGTCATTGACCAGGGGCAAATAGTGCTCTCGGGCACGCCGGCCGAGGTCTTTAGTCAATATGAGTTGCTCGAGGCGCTGGGCCTTGATGTGCCGGTGGCGGCCAAACTCAGCATCTTGCTCGCCGAAAGCGGCTTACCTCTCCCCGCGAATATTTTGACGGCCGAGCAATTGGTGGACGAACTGTGCCGATTAAATTAGAGCAAGTAGATTTTGTCTATGCGGGAGGCAGCCCCTTTGAACGCGCCGCCCTTAAGGGCATCAACCTCTCCTTCCTTGATGGCGAATTTGTCGGCATTATCGGGCAGACCGGCTCGGGTAAATCTACCTTGGTGCAGATGCTCAATGGGCTCTTAAAACCCACTCGAGGCACCGTCACCGTCAATGGCTTGGTGACCACCGCCAAGGGAGTCAAGCTCAAAAGCTTGCGCCAGGAAGTAGGCCTAGTCTTCCAGTTTGCCGAGTACCAACTTTTCGCCGAAACAGTGGCGGCGGACGTGGCCTTTGGGCCGGAGAACCAAGGCGTGCCGGCCTCCGAGATCGCCGCGCGCGTCGATCAGGCACTGCTGAATGTGGGGTTACCTTTGGAGATAAAGGAGCGCTCGCCTTTTGAATTGTCCGGCGGGCAGATGCGCCGCGTCGCCATCGCCGGGGTCTTGGCGATGAACCCCAAGGTGCTCATCCTCGATGAGCCCACCGCGGGGCTTGACCCCCGGGGGCGAGATGAGATACTAAGCCGCATTAGGGAGCTGCACCGACAGAGGGGCATCACCGTCATCTTGGTTTCGCACAGCATGGAAGATGTCGCGCGCCTAGTCGACCGCTTGGTGGTCATCCATGGCGGGCAGATTGTCTATGACGCCACGCCGCGCGAGGTCTTTGCTCATGGCTCCAGCCTTAAAACATACGGCCTCGGCGTGCCTCAGGCTACCGAAGTGCTCGGGTTATTAAAAACCAAAGGATGGGCGGTGCCCGAGGTGGCCCTCACCCTAGACGAGGCCAGGCAGGCCATAGTCAGGGCTTATCAGCTGAGGAGGGAGTTAGCGTGAGCATGATGCAACAAATTACGCTCGGTCAGTACCTCCCCGGCAACAGTGTGGTCCACCGCCTCGACCCGCGCACCAAGCTCCTCATGGCCTTTGGCTTTATCATGGTTCTATTTGTCATTACCGGTGGTTGGATGGAATATGGCATTTTGGGTCTGGCGGCGCTAATCGTCATCTACACCGCCAAACTACCTTTAGGCATGGTGCTGAGGGGGCTTCGCCCCATCCTCATCATCCTCTCTTTAACCATTGTCCTCCACATTTTCAGCACCCACACCGGCACCTTGCTCTTTAGGCTGTGGTTTCTCGAGGTTTACTCCGGCGGTGTCAATCAAGGTTTCCTCTTGGCGGCGCGTCTGGTGCTCTTGGTATTGTCCACCTCGGTTTTGACCTTGACTACCTCGCCCATTGCCCTCACCGACGCCATAGAATTTGTCTTAAAGCCATTTAAGAGGATAGGCTTGCCCGCGCATGAATTGGCCATGATGATGACCATTGCCCTGCGTTTTATTCCGACCCTCATTGAAGAAGCCGAGAGAATCATGAAGGCCCAGCTCGCGCGCGGGGCAGATTTTGAGAGCGGGGGCTTAATAAAAAGAGCCAAAAGCCTTCTGCCGCTCTTGGTGCCGCTCTTTATCTCCGCTTTTCGGCGGGCGGATGAGCTCGCCATGGCCATGGAGGCCCGTTGTTACCGCGGTGGCGACGGCCGCACCAAGTTCAAGGTGCTCCGCTATACCAAGCTTGATTTCTACGCCTGGACCTGTTTTGTGGCCGTTTCGGCCCTCGCCTTCTATGTGAGTTACGCTCTATGAACCTCAAGTTGACCTTGGAGTATGACGGCACGGACTTTTGCGGCTGGCAGGAGCAGATGGGGCAGCGGAGCGTGCAAGGCACAGTGGCGGAGGCCCTAGCCCGCCT
This sequence comes from Peptococcaceae bacterium, assembly GCA_018334055.1. GTDB lineage: Bacteria > Bacillota > UBA994 > UBA994 > UBA994 > BS524. The sequence goes on along the minus strand of JAGXSS010000038.1, from coordinate 14,910 downwards.
TACCGGTCAAAACATCAAGCTGCATGGCGCGGGCCGCACCGATGCCGGGGTGCATGCCCTCGGGCAGGTGGCCAACTGCGTGGTCAAGACGCAAATTCCCCCCGAGAAGTTTGCCAAAGCCCTAAACCCCCTGCTCCCCCCCGATGTAAAAGTGCTCACCTCCGAGGTCGTGGCCGAAGAATGGCACGCCCGTTTCAGCGCCCGGGGCAAGCTTTACAGTTACCACCTGCTCCTCTCCGATAGACCTCGCCCCCTCCTTCGGCATCGCGCCCTCCGTGTGGGAGCGAGCTTTGATTTAGATAAAGTGGAGCAGGCCATCTCCCTCTTCCTCGGGCGGCATGACTTTGCCCCCTTTTCTGCGAAGGGAAGTAGCGTCAAGAGCACCGTGCGCACCATCACCCAGGCCGAGCTGCTGCGGCAAGGCGAGCACTGCCAGTTGCTGTTTGCGGCCGATGGTTTTCTTTACCACATGGTTCGCATGATGGTGGGCGAACTCGTGGCCGTCGCCCTCGGCAGCGTTACCCCAGAGGAAGTGGCAGCCACCCTCGCCACCGCGGAGCGCCGACGCCCGCCGCTGACCGCCCCGCCCCAAGGCTTGTACTTAGTCGAGGTTAGATACTAGACGGTCGAAAAACCAAATGCACCAGGCTGATGTTGACAATTCCGCCGGGAAATAATACAATGGTAGACGCCCGATTGAGCCCCGGGCCCAACGTTTGATAAAAATTTGCAAACCTTTTAGGGAGGGAACCCCATGCGTAGCACTTACATCGCCAAAGAGAGTGAAGTGGAGCGTAAATGGTGGGTTGTCGATGCTGCCGATCAGGCACTTGGACGCCTCGCCAGTGAAGTGGCCGCCATACTTCGCGGCAAGACGAAGCCAGATTTTACTCCACACCTTGATACCGGCGATTTTGTTATCGTTATCAATGCCGACAAAGTTGTCCTCACCGGCAACAAACTGCAACAGAAGATGTACAACCGCCATTCCGGCTACCCGGGTGGTTTTCGTGCCACCAATTACGACACCCTGATGAAGAACAAGCCAGAGTTCGTCATCGAAAAGGCCGTGAAGGGCATGCTCCCGCACACCCGCCTTGGCCGCGCCCAGGGCAAGAAGGTCAAGGTCTACCGCGGCGGTGAACATCCTCATGCGGCGCAACTACCAGAAGTCTGGACTCTAAGGGGTTAGGAAAGGAGGAGGTATAATTGGCCATTTTACAGTACCGCGGCACCGGTCGCAGAAAGACCTCCGTGGCAAGGGTTCGTCTACTGCCCGGCTCTGGAAACATCGTCATCAATCGTAAGAATATTGATGACTATTTCGGTTTGGAGACGCTTAAGCTCATCGTGCGTCAACCTCTCGTCCTGACTAACACCGGGAACAACTATGATGTCATCGCCTTGGTTCACGGCGGCGGTGTCTCTGGGCAGGCTGGGGCCATCAGGCACGGCATTGCTCGTGCTCTGATTCTGGTTGATGCCGGTATGCGACCCGCCCTCAAGAAGGCTGGGCTGCTCACGCGCGATCCCCGCATGGTGGAGCGCAAAAAGTACGGCTTGAAGAAGGCCCGTCGTGCACCACAGTTCTCCAAACGTTAATACGCAAACCACGGGGTTATCCCGTGGTTTTTTGTTGCGGTTAAGGTCTTTCAAGTGGCCTGCTGTTCTTGTCACAAGCTTTGGCGCATAGATATTTACGAGCTTTAGCGCGGAGGTAGACGATGGCAAGGTGGTCGGTGTGGCTGTTCCTCTCTTTGGCGGTCCTTTTTGGGCCGTTAATCTTGGTGCGCCAAAACAGCAATGTCGTAATCTTTAGCGCTTCCCTAGCGGGCAGGGTGATCGCCGTCGACCCGGGCCACGGCGGGGTGGACCCGGGCGCGCTCGGCCCTGATGGGCTATTAGAAAAAGACATCGTGCTTGATGTGGCTTTGCGTCTGCGCACTTTGCTCCAAGCAGCCGGGGCAAGTGTCGTGATGACCCGCGAAACCGACACAGACCTCAGCGACAGCGCCTTAGGCAGGCAGTATTCGCGGCGCAAGCGCCAAGACCTAGAGCGCCGGGTCCGGATTGTCAATGAAAGTAAGGCCGAAATTCTGGTTTCGATCCATGTCAACAGTATGGTCTCGGCTCGTTGGTCAGGGGCGCAGGCTTTTTTCGCGGAGGGGTCTGATGAAGGCCAAAAATTGGCCCAAAATCTCCAAGAAGCCCTGCGCGAATATCTAAAGAATACTAATCGACAGGTGGCCCGGGGTGATTTTTATATGTTGCGCCAGAGTAATTGCCCTGCGGTCCTCGTGGAAGTTGGCTTTATTTCTAATCCCAGAGAGGCGAGCCTGTTGGCGAGCGAGGAATATCGTCGGCAATTGGCCTGGGCCATCTTCGCGGGCATCCTTCGCTACTGGCAGCGCTGACTGGGCTCTGCCCAAATACGGGCGACTTGTGCCGAAATATCGGCACTATTTGGTTGCATAAAAGCATAGACGCGCATACTTTCAAAAAAATGAGCATACTGAATTGAAAATCACCCATAACTGGCATGATAATTGCAGATTACACTATAGAAGGCGAAGCAATGGGCTACGCATAAGGAGGAGCGAACAGGATGAAAAAAGTTAGGGTTATTCTCTGGGGTTTAGGCGCCATGGGTGGAGGGATGGCCAGGCTATTGCTGCAAAAGGAGGGCGTTGAGATTGTCGGCGCCATCGACCACCATGACACACGAGTGGGTAAGACGCTCTCGGCAGTGCTCGGGGTTAGCGCACCGAATTTAGAAGTGCAGGCTGGGCCTGAAGCGACCATAGTAGCAGGCGCAGCAGAGATTGTCCTAGTGTGTACAGGTTCGTTTACGCGTGAGGTTTTACCCCAGCTGGAGCTGGTGGCGGCGGCAAAAATGAACTGCATCACCATTGCGGAAGAAATGGCTTATCCAGAGGCGCAGGAGCCACAGCTGGCGGCTAAATTAGATGCGGCCTTTAAACAAGCGGGAGTATCCCTCCTCGGCACCGGCATCAATCCCGGTTTTGTCCTCGATGCCCTCATTATTGCCTTGAGCGGCGTCTGCACCCATATCGAAAGCATCAAGGCCGTGCGCATCAACGACCTCTCGCCCTTTGGGCCCACGGTCATGCGTACCCAGGGGGTTGGTACCACGGTAGAAGACTTTAACGCCGGCATCAGCTCGGGGAACATTGTCGGCCATGTGGGTTTCCCCGAATCCATCGGCCTCATCGCCTCGGCCCTGGGGCTTAAAATTGACCGCATTGAGGAAGTAAAAGAGGCCATTATCTCTAATACCTACCGCGAAACCCCCCATATCAAGGTGCAGCCGGGCATGGTCGCCGGGTGTAAGCACATCGCCTATGCCTATCACGGGGACAAGCTCGTCATCACCTTGGAGCATCCGCAACAAGTGCGCCCCGAAGTAGAGCAGATTGAAACCGGAGACTATATCTACATCACCGGAACGCCTAATATCAACATGGCCATCAAGCCCGAAATCCCCGGAGGTATTGGGACCATCGCCATGGCGGTCAACATGATACCTGCGGTCATCAATGCCGCTCCGGGGCTCTGCACCATGGCCGAGCTCCCCATCCCCCGCGCCTTGATGGGCGATATCAGCCAGTTGGTCGCCGGCTGTAGCCAATGAAAAGCGAGGTGGGCCACTTAGTCGAGATATCGTGGGTCGCTCTTGGCGCTACCGAGCGGGCCGCCCACCTGCCGGAGAGCAGTAAGGCGGTGCCGGTAATCGCCAGAGTCAAAGGTTTTGCCCAAAGCAGCGTTCCGCTGGGGGCCGAACTTGCCGTGCGGACTTTTGCGGGTCGCCTCTTGACCGGCACGCTTATCGATGTGGCTCCCTGCCACACCCATAGTTTCGGCCGGCCGCAGCCCGAGCTATTAATTATCGGTCCCATGCTACGGGAGGAGCTGAGTTAGTGCCGAGTTATACAGATATCATCGCTAGAAAGGGCGAAATCACGGCCAAGGCCCTTGGCTTCGACTATGCCCGGTATGAACAGGGAGGCCTGGCCTTCGACTACGAGGGCATGATGAACAACACGGGCTACACCCTAGACGACATTCGCCGCATTCAGCTGGAAACAGGGGTAGGAGCAACCCCCCTGTTGGAGTTAAGAAATATTACTCGTCTGGCCAGAAAACTGGCCGGAGGGGGCAAGGGCGCACGCATATTTATCAAGGACGAGGCCGCCAATCCCAGCGGCAGTTTCAAGGCGCGCCGCGCGGCAATATCGGTCTACCATGCGCAGCAGCATGGTTTTGCCGGTGTGGTGGCGGCCACCTCCGGCAACTACGGGGCGGCGGTGGCCTCGCAGGCTGCCATGCGTGGCCTGAAGGCCATCATCGTGCAGGAGGTCTATGACAGCAAAAACCAGGGTCAGCCGGAAATACTCGAGAAGGGCCGCGCCTGTGAGGCCTATGGGGCCGAGGTCCTGCAGCTAACGGTGGGGCCGGAGCTGTTTGCCGTATTCTTGCAGGTGCTCGAGAGCACCGGGTACTTTAACGCCTCGCTCTACACCCCCTATGGTATCGCCGGCATCGAGACCCTAGGCCTAGAGGTGGTGGAAGGCGTCCGCCAACAAACTGGGCGCGACCCCGATGCGGTGGTCATCACCCATGCCGGGGGGGGTAATGTTACGGGCACGGCGCGGGGCATGAAGAAAGCCGGGGCCCTGGCCACTTTAGTTATCGGTGCCTCGGTTGACCTCTCGGGTCTCCATATGGCCAGCGACCATGACTTTAACCGCAAGTCTTTCACCACCGGTCATACCGGCTTTGCGGTGCCTTTTACCACGTGGCCCGATCGGGCCGATGTGCCGCGCAATGCCGCTAGGTCGCTGCGCTACCTAGACCGCTTTGGCACAGTGACACAGGGCGAAGTGTTCTATGCCACCGAAATGCTGGCCCAACTGGAAGGGCTAGAGCGCGGTCCGGCCGGCAATATCTCCTTGGCGGCCGCCTTCGCCCTGGCGCAAGAGATGGACCAAGACCAAATCATTGTCGTGCAGGAAACCGAGTATACCGGGGCGGGCAAGCACCCGAACGCCCAGCTTGCCTTTGCGCGCGAGCAGGGCATTGTCGTTAGGGCTGGCGACCCCGTGGAGAATGTGCCGGGGAAGACAATCGTTATACCAAGTAACCCGCGCCAGTTGCGATATAAGGAAGTGCCGCTCGAGGGTCTGCGACAATCCTACCTGCGCAATGCTTTTGAGCAAAAAAAAGGGCAGCCCCTGACGCCAAGGGAAGTGGAGTTTTTGTGTGAGGACAGCAGATTAACGCCGGAAGAAGTGCTGGAGGGACAAAGGGAGAGGGAGTAGAGGGAGAGGGACACGGGCTCGAAGTGGGCGAATCCTTTTTTAAGGATGAAGTTTTCGCTATCGTAGGGGCGGCGATTGCCGTTCATTCGGAGTTAGGCTTTGGTTTTTTGGAGGCTATCTACCAAGAAGCCATGGAGATAGAGTTAACGGAGCGAAACATCCCCTTTGTCGTCCAGAGTTTACTCGAAGTTAGGTACAAAAAAAGGCTCTTGAGTAAGAAGTATGTAGCCGACCTCGTATGCTACAACAGCATAATTGTCGAAATCAAGTCAGTCGCGCGCCTCTGTGGCCATGAGCATGCTCAAGTGCGTAACTACCTGAAGGCCACAGGGCTACGAGTAGCCCTACTCATAAACTTTGGCAGCAGCGGAAAATTAGAATGGAAACGGCTTATACATTAATTCCTTCCCTCCCCTTCGTCCCACTTTTCCTCGCTGCGCACCACTTCGAGCAAACACTCCCCCTTCCCCCTTCCCCCCAATTCATAATACTAAGGAGGCCAATGATGCAACGAGCTGATGATTTTGCCACGCGTCGTAAACACCTCGCCGAGTTGAGTGAGGCCGAACTGGAAAAGCGTTTTTGGGAACTTTCCGATAAAATAATGCAGCCCTTGGTTGATCTAGCCGCCAAGCATACCTCCCCGTCCATCGAGCGGTCGGTGCTACTGCGCATGGGCTTTGCCTCGGTGGAAGCAGGGGCCATCGTTAAGCGCATTCATGAGCTTGGTCTACTGGGCAAGGGAGCGGGGCAGGTGGTGGTCACCATGGCCAAGCTCCACCAATGTTCGGTCAACGAGGCCGGCGAGAAAATACTGACCGCTGCCGGTGGCGAGCAAATGGTAGAGCACTTTAGAGGGGGCGTATGCTGATGGACAGGCTTGAGAAGAACAGCAAGATAAATGTCCCCGCCATTTTAGAAAACCTAGAGAACTACCGCCCGCGCCGCAAGGGCTGGACTTGGCGGAAGCTCGTGCCCGACCAACAAATGCACTCGCTTACTTACAAACAGACTTCGGAGAATTTAACGCAGAGCATCCCTTTGCCGGCCGCCAAACACTTTGGCGGCATTGACCCCCAGCCGGACTGCGTCATCACCACCGAAATCGCCTCGGGTCGCTTTGAAGACGATATCAGGCGCATGCGTATGGCGGCTTGGCATGGTGCGGACCATATCATGGTCATTCGCACTGCGGGGCAGAGCCACTATGATGGGCTGATTGAAGGCACTCCCGAGGGTGTGGGTGGCGTGCCCATCACGCGCAAGCAAATCAGAGCCACGCGGAAGGCCCTTGACCTCATCGAAGACGAGGTGGGAAGGCCCATCAACCTGCATTCCTATGTTTCAGGCGTCGCCGGCCCGGAGATTGCGGTGCTCTTTGTGGAAGAAGGCGTCAACGGGGCGCATCAGGACCCGCAGTACAATGTGCTCTACCGCAATGTCAATATGTATCGCAGTTTTGTGGATGCGGCGGTAGCCAAGAAACTTATGGCCAGCGCGGGCATGGCGCAAATTGACGGCGCCCACAATGCCAATGCCACGGCGCGCGAAGGCTGGAAGGTCATGCCCGAGCTCTTGGTGCAGCACGCCTTAAATAGCTCTTATTCTCGTCTGGTCGGCATGGACCCGAGCAATATATGCCTTTCTACGGTGCCGCCTTGCGCCGCGCCCGTGCCCTCCTTCCAGTTTGACCTGCCCTATGCGGTGGCGCTGCGCGAATTGTTCAAGGGGTACCGCATGCGGGCCCAGATGAACACCAAGTACATCGAGTCCGACACGCGGGAGGCCACGGTCACCCATACTTTGAACTTGCTCATTTCACGCCTCACTTCGGTGGACATCCAGAGTACGATTACCCCCGACGAAGGGCGCAATGTGCCCTGGCATTACAACAATATCAGCGCGGTCAACACCGCCAAGCAGGCCTTGCTCGCTCTGGACGGCCTGCAGGACATGGTGGAAATTAAGCGTGACGGGGTGCTGGGGACTAGGGTGCGCGAGCTCAAGGAAAGGGCCATCTTGTTCATGGAAGAAATGCTCGCGGTGGGTGGCTACTTTAAGGCGGTGGAGGCCGGTTTCTTTGTGGACAGCGGTTACTACCCCGAGCGCAACGGCGATGGCATAGTCAGAAAGAGTGACCGCGGCATAGCGGCCGACAGCATCGTGGCGCGGGATGCGGACTACTTCGCCCCCGTGTGTGTGCATTTTGGCTACAACAATGTGCCGGCGGAATACAGCCATGCCTGCGAGCCTACCGCCGGCTGCAGCATGTGCGTGAGTGAAAAAGTCGCCTATATCGATGAACTGGATGATTGGGACAATGCCAATCGTCGCCTGACGGAGACGGCCACACTGCGCGAGCAGGGCCTCATCAAGCCCGAAGTAGAATGGGCGGGAGATGGCGTGGTCAATGTGCAGATGTTCTTGCCGGCCGAGCCCAGGCTCGCGCACTACAGCGCCCTAGAGTTGGCGAAGCAGATGAACTTGGAGGACCCGCAGGTCATTCACAAGCAGGTCATGCAGCAGGCCGAAGGCACCTACCTTGAGGTCAAGGGCAGGTTGCCAAGGGCGATTAACCCGCGCGAGCTGAGCCTGCCCGAAGAAGAAGTTGTGCTCAGCGCCGACGAGGTGCGGGCAGACATACATGACCGCCCGCTTAAAGTGGTGGCGGCGACAGTGGGGCATGATGAGCACTCCGTGGGGCTACGAGAAATCATCGACATCAAGCATGGCGGCATCGAGGGCTATGGCGTCGAGTGCCACTACCTAGGAACATCCGTTTCGATCGACAAGGTGGTCGATGCCGCCATCGAGCTTGATGCCGGCGCCATCTTAGTCTCGACCATTATCACTCATGCGGATATCCACCGCATCAACATGCGCCGCCTCCATGACCTGGCGGTCGAGAAGGGTGTGCGCAATAAACTCATGCTTCTGGGCGGCGGCACGCAGGTGAACCATGAAATGGCGGTGGAATGTGGGCTTGATGCGGGCTTTGGCCGTGGCACTAAGGGCCTTCATGTGGTCAGCTTTATAGTCAAAAAGCGCCGCGAGCGTGGCTTAAAGTGAGGGAGTTCGCTGCCGATGTCCTCGTGGCAGAAATAGGCAGCACGACCACGGTGGTCAATGCTTTTGCCGACCTGGCCAGTCCACACCCTGTTTTTCTCGGGCAGGGCATGGCCCCGACTTCAGTGCCGGCGGGAGACGTTACTATTGGCCTCAGGGAAGCGACCGTCGACCTAGAGAACAAGCTCGGTGGAAGGCTGCACTGGCAGCGCATGCTCGCGGTGAGTAGTGCCGCCGGTGGCCTTCGCATGACAGTGCACGGCTTGGCCTACGAGATGACGGCGCGGGCGGCGCGCGAGGCGGCTCTGGGCGCCGGGGCCATAGTCAGGATGGTCACAGCCGGCGAGCTTACAATCGAGCATCTCGCCAGGCTCGAAGACATCAGGCCCAACATTATTCTTTTAGCCGGCGGGGTCGACCACGGTGAGACCAAGACGGCCTTACAGAATGCTGCCTTGCTGGCCAAGCTGCCGCTAGACGCGCCGATTATCTATGCCGGAAATTCTGCCTGCCGTGATGAGGTGGCGCACATCCTCCGGCGGGCCGGCAAAAGGGTCTTGACCGTCGAAAACGTCTACCCCCGCATTGACGAGCTAAACGTTTTACCGGCGCGGCGAGCCATACAACAGGTTTTCGAGGAACACATCGTCCATGCGCCCGGCATGGAGAAAATCCGTAGCCTCGTGCAAGGGACCATCATGCCCACCCCGGGCGCGGTGATGCAGGCCGCCGAGTTGCTCTATCGGCATATCGGGGACTTGCTCGTCGTTGATGTCGGCGGTGCCACTACCGATGTGCATTCGGTGACCATGGGGAGTGAGGAGCTAAGTCGCCTCGCCTACAGCCCGGAGCCCTTAGCCAAGCGCACCGTCGAGGGAGATTTGGGAGTGTATGTCAACGCCGAGCAGGTGGCCCTGTTAGTCACTCCCGATGAGGCCAAACAAAGTATGGTGGACCTCGGGGCGGTAATCGCCAGTTGGGGGGCGTTCCCAAAGACACCCGAGGAAGTGCGCGCCCTAGAGCTACTGACCGCCAAGGCCGTCGGCACAGCCCTCGAGCGCCATGCCGGCTGTGTCAAGCATCTCTATGGACCGGGTGGGAAGTATGTCGTCGCCATGGGCCGCGACTTGACCGCCGTCAAGTGGGTCATCGGCACAGGAGGCCCCTTGACTCGTCTGGCGGGGGCGGCCGATTTACTGCGTCTGGCGCTTCGTCCATCCGCCAAGCAAACCATGTACCCGCGGGAGTTTCGCGTGGTTATTGACCGCCACTACAACTTAGCGGTGCTCGGCGTCCTCAGTCAGGAGTATAAGGGGGCGGCAGAAGTGCTCATGGAGCAAAGTCTAAATATTGGAGGAGAGACCGGTGCCGTACCTAACTATTGATTTAACGCGGCTAGAGCACAACGCCGCCCTAGTCTGTCGGCAGGCCAAGGAGCAGGGGGTCAGCATTTTTGCGGTGACCAAAGTGCTTTGCGGCGCTCCGCGGGTGGCCGAGGTCTTCTTGGCTGCGGGAGCAGTGGGCATTGCCGACTCGCGCCTCGAAAACATTGCCCGCCTGCGGCAGGCCGGCGTGGAGGGGCCCTTTGTGCTTTTGCGTGTGCCCACTTTGAGCGCCGCCGCCGAAGTAGTGGCGCTCGCGGACATCAGTCTTAATTCTGAGCTAGCCACTTGCCAAGCGCTCAGCTGTGCGGCCATCGCCATGGGGACTACGCACCAAATAATCTTGATGGTCGATGTGGGTGACCTGCGCGAAGGGGTGTGGCCGGACGATTTTCTCTTTTTGCTAGAGGCTGTCAAGCTGCTGCCCGGGCTTAAAATAGTCGGGGTGGGGACCAATTTAGCCTGCTTTGGCGGCGTCATCCCAGACGAAAGCAATCAAGACCTCCTCTCTGGGCTTGCTAAGCAGGCAGAACAGACACTCGGCCTGCCCATGCTGGTTTCGGGCGGCAATTCGAGTAGCCTGGCGCTCTTGGCTGAGAAGAAGCTGGGTCGTGGGGTGAACAACTTGCGCATCGGCGAAGGGATTATTCTCGGGCGGGAGACCATTAACCGCGCTCCCCTCCCCGGCGCCCACTTGGACGCCTGTCTCATTACCGCCGAGATCATCGAACTCAAGTCCAAGCCGTCCGTGCCGCTGGGCACTATCAGCCAAGACGCCTTTGGTAATGTACCGTCCTTTGTCGATCGCGGTTTACAGATGCGCGCCATACTGGATATCGGGCGGCAGGACACGGTCCCCGAGGGCTTGACTCCGCTCCTCGAGGGTTGTGAGGTGCTAGGGGGTAGCAGTGACCACCTTATTCTGGACGTGACTAAGGCGTCGGCCTTGGCGGTGGGTGACCACATCTCCTTTATTCCGAGCTATGGAGCTCTCTTGGCGGCGGCGACTTCGCCTTATGTGAAAAAAGTATATGTCAGATGATGCGGTTGGTTCGGTGCGGTTAAACGACATAGTTCGTGCTATATTATTTCCCGGGAAAATATGACGAAAATTGCGGATGTCTTTGCCAGGGAAGGACATCATCTGCAGTAAGTCGAATTTATGTTCGGTCCATCTCCGCTGTATCAATGGCCACGAGAGTAGGAGGATGTCTATGTCAGAGAGAATTGTCATCGCCTTTGGTGGAAACGCTATCTTGCAGTCTAAACAGAAGGGCACCGTGGAGGAACAGCGCGCCAATGTGCACACGGCCTGTCTCGCGGTCGCGGACTTGGTGCAGGCGGGGCACCAGGTGGTGGTCACGCATGGCAATGGCCCGCAGGTGGGAGCCGTCCTCCTGCAGAATGATATCGCCAAGGAGCAAGTGCCGCCCATGCCACTCGATATGTGTGGGGCGGCCACGCAGGGCCAAATCGGCTACATGGTGCAGCAGTCCCTGACCAATATCTTAAGAGAGCGGGGGCTGGCGCGGCCGGTGGTGAGTTTGGTGACGCAGGTGCTCGTGAACGGCGATGACCCTGCCTTCACTTCCCCCACTAAGCCTGTCGGGGCGTTTTATAGTGAGGTAGAAGCTCTGCGCTTTAGCACAGACAAAAACTGGTCCATGAAAGAAGACAAAGCCAGAGGGGGTTGGCGGAGAGTTGTTCCTTCGCCTGACCCGATAGGTCTTATCGAAAAAGAGGCCGTGCTGAGCTTGCTTCAGGCTGGCGCTATAGTGGTGACCAGTGGCGGCGGTGGCATACCGGTGGTTGAAAAGGGCGGTCAGTACCTAGGAGTGGAGGCCGTCATCGACAAGGATTTAGCTGGCGAGCGCTTAGCCTGTGATGTCCGGGCCGATACCCTGATGATTCTCACCGATGTACCGCAGGTGGCTATCAACTTCAACACTCCCGAGCAAGTAAATCTCGGAGCTCTCACCCTCGACGAAGCCAAAATCTACCAGAGTCAAGGGCATTTTGCCGCCGGCAGCATGGGGCCAAAGATGCTCGCCGCCATTCGTTTCATCGAGGACGGAGGCAGACGGAGCATTATCACCTCGCTAGCAATGGCCGGACAAGCTGTAGCGGGCTTGGCCGGGACCATTCTACATAAATAGAACAAGGAGGAATTAGCATGAGCGTAACACTAAAAGGCAGACACTTTATTTCACTCCACGACTTCACCCAAGAGGAACTGTGGCAGGTCTTTAAGACCACCGAGATGATGAAGCTCAAGCAAAAGATGGGCGAACCATTTCAACCGCTGAAAGGCAAGACCCTGGGCATGATTTTCCAAAAGGCTTCCACCCGCACGCGCATTTCTTTTGAAGTGGGCATGTGGCAACTAGGGGGCTATGCCTTGTTCTTGTCGGCCAATGACCTGCAGTTGAAGAGGGGCGAGACCATCGCCGACACGGCGCGCGTACTCTCGCGCTACGTCGATGGCATCATGATTCGTACCTATGCCCATCAAGACGTCCTCGACCTCGCCAAGTACGGGAGCATCCCCATTATTAACGGCTTGACCGACCTCTTGCATCCCTGCCAGGTGGCGGCCGACCTCTTTACCATTTGGGAAAAGAAGAATCGCCTCCAAGGGCTGAAGCTCGTCTACATCGGCGATGGCAACAATATGGCGCATTCGCTGCTCTTTGGCTGTGCCAAGATGGGGTTGGATGTAACTATCTGCTCTCCCTCCGGCTACTTGCCCGATGCCAATATCGTGCGTTTAGCCAAAGAAGATGCCTTGCTCACGGGCGCTAAAGTCGTGGTGACGGGCGATGTAGAAGAAGGCGTGCGCGGGGCAGATGTCGTCTACACCGATGTCTGGGCTTCGATGGGACAAGAGGCGGAGCATGCTAAGCGCGTCAAGGACCTCATGCCTTACCAGGTAAATGCCAAGCTCATGCAGCTAGCCAAGCCAGATGCCCTCTTCCTGCACTGCTTGCCGGCGCACCGCAACGAAGAAGTGACTGACGAAGTTATCGACGGACCGCAATCTGTGGTCTGGGACGAAGCCGAAAATCGCCTCCATGTGCAAAAGGCCATCATGGCCCTCGTGATGTAGCAGGTAGTTGCCGGTTAAAAATTATATTCGTCAATCAAGAACCAAAGAGGGGGAACCATAATGCAAAAACGCCGCATTCTTATCATGGGAGCCGCCGGGCGCGACTTCCACAACTTTAATGTCATGTACCGCGACAATGCCACGGTGGAGGTGGTGGCCTTTACCGCTACCCAAATTCCAGATATCGAGGGCCGAGTCTACCCGGCAGAACTCAGCGGTAAGCTCTACCCTGCCGGCATCCCCATTTTTGCTGAAAGCGAACTGCGCGAGCTCATTAAGACACTCAAGGTAGATGAAGTGGTCTTCTCCTACAGCGATGTACCCCATATCTATGTCATGAACAAGGCCTCCGAGGTCATTGCCTGCGGCGCGACCTTCAGCCTGCTCGGAGCCTCCCAGACCATGATTAAATCCACCAAGCCGGTGGTGGCCGTCTGTGCCGTGCGCACCGGTGTGGGCAAGAGCCAGACCACGCGTAAGGTCTGCGATACCTTGAAGGCCATGGGCAAAAAGGTCGTCGCCATTCGCCACCCCATGCCCTATGGGGACCTCGCCGCACAGGCCTGCCAGCGCTATGCCACTTATGCCGACCTAGATTTGCATAAATGCACCATCGAGGAGCGCGAGGAATTCGAGCCCCATATTGACCGCGGCATTATCGTCTATGCCGGCGTTGACTACGAGCGAATTTTGCGCTCCGCCGAGCAAGAAGCCGATGTCATCGTGTGGGATGGCGGCAACAACGATACTCCCTTCTACAAGACCGACATCCACATCACCCTGGTCGACCCTCATCGCGCCGGCCACGAAGTGCTTTACCACCCCGGCGAGGCCAACTTGCGCATGGCGGATGTCATTGTCATCAACAAAATCGAAACAGCGCATCCCGATGGCGTCAACAAGGTGCGCGCCAGTGTGGCTAAGTTTAACCCAAAGGCCATCGTCATCGACGGCGCTTCGCCCATCTTTGTCGAAGATGTCGAGCTAATGCGCGGCAAGCGAGTCTTAGTCATCGAGGACGGCCCGACCCTCACTCATGGCGAGATGGCGTATGGCGCCGGTGTGATGGCGGCGAAGAAGTTTGGCGCCGAACTGGTTGATGCCCGTCCTTATGCCGTGGGCACTATCAAGACAGTATTCCAAAACTACCCCCACATGGGGGCCTTGCTCCCCGCCATGGGCTATGGTGCCAAGCAAATTAAGGAGCTTGAGGAGACCATTGCGGCGAGCCCCTGTGATGCGGTGCTCATCGCCACCCCGATTGACCTCCGCCGCATATTGAAGATCAAGCAACCCACCACCCGCGTGCGCTACGAACTGCAAGAGATCGGCTCGCCCACGCTCGCGGATGTTTTGCAGAAGCTAAAATAACACGGTTCTAGGGACCAGCAGGATAGCGAAGTGCAGGAAGGGCGCCGTGCTCTTTTCTGCACTTCGTCTTATGAGGCCGCGAGAAGAAGCAATGCCTGCACTAAGTCGGTCTCGGGCGATTATTTGGCAGGAATTACGTGTAACTTTGCGAATATAGATGCGTAGTATAGTTTGGAGCAGGAATGAGGGCGGCGGCGTGGATGTGGTGGAACAAGCCCTAGCCAGAAGGGCAAAACAGAACGATGTTCATGCGTTTGCTCAATTGGTAGAATTATATAAAGACAGGATTGTGTCCTTTCTTTATCGTCTGACCGGCAACCGCGAAGACGCCCGCGACCTAGCGCAGGACGTCTTCCTTCGGCTCTATAACAACCTGCACACCTATGACAGCAGTCTGCGTTTTTCCCCGTGGCTCTACCGCATTGCCCAAAATATCGCCATTGATTTTTTGCGCCGCAAAAAGAACATAGTATACTTAGATGAACCTTTAGGAGAATTTGACGACCAAGCATGGCAATTAGAGGATGACGAACCTTGGCCGGATGAAGTGGTGGAGTTTAAGGATTTGCAGAGCGCCCTCGAGCAGGCTATGGCCAGGCTCAACCCCATGTACCGCTCCGTCTTAGTATTGCGCTTTGCGGAGGAG
>JAGXSS010000037.1 GCA_018334055.1 Peptococcaceae bacterium | reverse complement strand
CTGTTCAGATTGAGTTAGATGGCATGTTGCCTACTGCTGTTACCATGAAATTCGAAAAAATCAGTGATGAAGAAAGTTAATTTTCGGAACGAAGGTGAAAGAATGCTTGGAAACAGAATCAGGGCTTTTCGGTTGGAGCGCGGTCTAAACTTAGGGCAATTAGCGGCAGCGTCGGGACTCTCCGCTTCTTACCTGAGCACTATCGAACGCGGTCTGAAAAAACCATCGATTCCGGTGCTGAAAAATATTGCTGATGCGCTACATGTTTCCTCGGCGTTACTTGTTCTGGATGAAGACGAGACTTTTACCGGTGAAAAGTTGCGGTTTTTACGGGAAGGAAGGGGGCCTTCACTGGAAGAGCTGGCTGAAATCAGCGAATTGCCGGCAGCGCTGGTGGAAAAGTTTGAGGCTGGGGAAAGCAGGCCAGACTTTGAACAGCTGGAGCAGTTAGCAGAGGCACTGAATTTTACAGTCAGTTATTTTCTAGAAAGTGGTTTTGCAAGGTGAAAATTCAGGATTATTTCTTGAAAATGAAGGGCGAACCGCAGCGTTTGCCAGGAAAAGTTGGGCTTACAGAGATTTTTTGGTCGTGGCTCGGCTCTGCAATAGCGATAGGCATCATTGGGTTTCTCTCATCCATGTACTTTGAACCCAGAGATGTTACGTTAATGATCGCCCCCTTTGGGGCATCTGCTGTGCTGGTTTGTGCTTCCATTAAAAGTCCTTTGGCTCAGCCAAGAAACTTGATTGGCGGGCACATCATCTCAGGCCTTGTAGGAGTTCAGTGCTATCAGCTCTTCGGAGGGATAGCCTGGGTTGGGGCATCTATGGCAGTATCGCTTGCTATAGCAGCGATGTTGGTAACAAGGACGCTCCATCCTCCGGCAGGAGGAACGGCGCTGCTGGCAGTTGTCGGCGGAGAAAAAATACACAATCTAGGCTATCTTTACGCTTTTGTGCCAGTGGGGGTTGGCGCTATGATTCTTTTGGTGGTTGCTCTTTTGGTGAACAATATTCCTAAGCATAGAAAGTATCCGGAGTTCTGGGTATAGGTCACTGTTCAGATTGAGTTAGATGGCATGTTGCCTACTGCTGTTACCATGAAATTCGAAAAAATCAGTGATGAAGAAAGTTAATTTTCGGAACGAAGGTGAAAGAATGCTTGGAAACAGAATCAGGGCTTTTCGGTTGGAGCGCGGTCTAAACTTAGGGCAATTAGCGGCAGCGTCGGGACTCTCCGCTTCTTACCTGAGCACTATCGAACGCGGTCTGAAAAAACCATCGATTCCGGTGCTGAAAAATATTGCTGATGCGCTACATGTTTCCTCGGCGTTACTTGTTCTGGATGAAGACGAGACTTTTACCGGTGAAAAGTTGCGGTTTTTACGGGAAGGAAGGGGGCTTTCACTGGAAGAGCTGGCTGAAATCAGCGAATTGCCGGCAGCGCTGGTGGAAAAGTTTGAGGCTGGGGAAAGCAGGCCAGACTTTGAACAGCTGGAGCAGTTAGCGGAGGCACTAAATTTTACAGTCAGTTATTTTCTAGAAAAAGGAAACTACCAGACCGGTATCGGTGTGCGCCTGAAACAGTTGCGGGAGGGGCAGGGTCTTACCGCTGCGCTTCTGGCCGATAAAGCGGGTGTTTCCAGCGGTCTGATCAGTCAGATCGAGAACAGTTACACCATCCCCTCACTGGATACATTAGAACGTCTGGCCGATAGTTTGGGGACAACGGTGCATTACTTTTTACTGCAATATGAGGAAATTGAAAATTTGCTGTCCAGCTTAGGCCCTAATTTGATTGAGCTGCTCGG
Organism: Peptococcaceae bacterium; assembly: GCA_018334055.1. GTDB lineage: Bacteria > Bacillota > UBA994 > UBA994 > UBA994 > BS524. The sequence continues at coordinate 33,733 of JAGXSS010000037.1, read as the reverse complement.
TGACCATAAAGTGCAGGCTATCCTGCGCTCCATTCGCGACCTTAATGCGGCGGAATTGCGTTATGTCCTGAACTATTTGCAATTTTTTAAGCGCAACAGAAAGTATTGTCAAGAGAAGTAGACTTATGGAGGCTGCAGTATAGGCAATTGAGGATTTAGAATATTGAAAAATTTTCAGGAAGGCGCTCTTGTGTAATCTTTTTTTTTTTGATATAATTTGGCATGCAGGGGTATTGTTTTTTCTTATTTAGTAGCAGCAAAATTTTTTTTAGATAAAAATTTTGCTTCCATAAATACTAACTTCTGGCTGTGAAATCAAGCTTGGTTTTGGGTCTTGGCTAAAGCTGTCCGATCCTTGCTTCGCGAATTAAATTGTGCAAGGAGGTTATGATATGCCGGAATAGTAGGCCAAAAGAAAGGGACTATTTTAAGCGGTTCAAGCAGATTCAAGAACGATAAAGGAGGAAAAATTGATGGCGACAGAAGAAAGGACCAAGGAGATACTGAAGGGACTTCAAGATGCGGTGATAAACTTTGACGAAGACAAGGTTAGGGAGTTATGTCATGCCGCCATAAATGAAGGCGTAGACCCCTATGTAGCCACAATGGACGGTTTGGCCGCTGGAATGCTAGAGGTAGGCGAGATGTATAACAAAAAGGAGTATTTTGTCCCGGAGATGCTGATGTGCGCTGATGCCTTGTATGCTGGGTTGGACATTCTAAAGCCGGCTATTGTAGCCTCTGGAAGAAAAGCAAAAGTGTCAGGGACAGTGGTCATTGGTGTTGTGGAGGGTGATGTTCACGACATCGGCAAAAACTTGATTAAGATGATGTTTGACGTTGCCGGCTGGAATGTCTATGACCTAGGTAAAGATGTGCCCCTTGAAAAGTTTGTTGAGGAGCAACTAAAGACCGGTTCCGATATCGTGGCTATGTCGGCGATGATGACAACCAGTATGTTGGGTATGCCTAAAGCTATTGAAATGATTAGAGCGAAAAATCCCAAATGTCGCATTATGCTAGGTGGAGCCCCGATAAACCTGGATGTAGCTAAAAAATATGGTGCCGATGGCTATGCTGAGAGCGCTGGTACGGCGGTCGATGAGGCGATGAAGCTAATTGAAATGCTCAGGAAAGAAGAGGCTGCGGCAGAATAATAGATGTGATTTTCTGAGAGCATAACGTTAATCAAGAGGAGGAGGAACTATGTCAGAAAAGGAAAATATTGGTAATAGGCATAGGATTATCTTTCAACCATCCGGCCGCAGAGGCTATGTTGACAAAGGGAAAACGATTAAGCAGGCGTCAGTAGCGTTGGGTGTGGATATAGAAGGTATCTGCGGTGAGCAGGCTACCTGCGGCAAATGTAAGGTTAGGATTGAAGAGGGGTATTTTGAGAAATATGGTATTCAGTCGGGGCGAGACCATGTCTCGCCAGTGGGAGAAGTAGAAAAGAAATTTTTTAATCTGCAGCAAGAACGTGGGGGCTATCGGCTGGCTTGCCAAACGCAAGTACATGGTGATATTGTGGTGTTCATCCCTGAGGAGAGCCGGATAAGAAAGCAAGTTGTGCGTAAACCGGCAAGAGCGATGGACATCGAGTTAAAGCCAGCAGTGAAGAAGTACTATGTGGAGTTAGTGAAAGCTACCTTGCATGATACTTTAGGCGATTGGGAGCGTTTGCAGGATGAACTGGAAAAGAAATTTGGCTTAAGCAATCTCACCATTGACTATCAAGCGCTCATAAGTTTACAAAATGTGGTGCGTGAGGGTAACTGGAAGGTAACTATCTCGGTATGGAAGGATAAAGAGGTTATCAAGGTAGATGCCGGACAAGTAACTAAAAGATGCTATGGTCTGGCAGTAGACGTAGGCAGCACCACGGTGGCTGGGTATCTTTGCGATCTTACCGATGGTACAGTGGTAACAACTGCTTCTATGATGAATCCACAGGTGATTTACGGTGAAGATGTCATGTCGCGCATTACCTACCATATGAGCAATAAAGATGGTCTTGAGCATATGAACAAGGCCATTATTGACGGGCTCAATGAAATCGCCGGGGAAGCGGCGGAACAGGCAGGCATAAAGCGCGAGGATATTGTGGACATGGTGATAGTGGGCAATACTTGTATGCACCATCTTTTCCTAAATATTGATCCCTTGTATATTGGCATGAGTCCTTTCCCTCCAGCCATCCACCATTCCTTAGACCTTAAGGCTCGTGAGCTTGGCCTTAAGGTTCCTCCGGAGGCTGAGGCTGCTGATAAAGGTGGCTATCCGCCTTGCCAAGTTGCCTGTCCGGCCGGCGTTAATGGTCAAGACTTTCTCTACCTTACGGCCCAAGGCAAATTTAGTGAAGCCCTTGAGCTGGTAAGGAGAGCCATGCCCTTTTCTGGGGTCTGCGGCTATGTTTGTACCTATCCTTGTGAGGTAGAGTGTGAAAGAGGGCAGCTTGACGAGCCGCTGTCCATCTGCTCCACACACCGTTTCTTGGCTGAGTATGAGCTGGGAGCGGGCAGAGCAAAGGCCACCCCCGTGGTGAAGAAAAGGGAAGACCGAGTAGCTATTATCGGCTCCGGTCCAGCAGGTTTGGCTTGCGCCTATGACCTGATCAGAAAGGGATGCCCAGTTACCGTTTTTGAGGCTGCCGCTAAGGCTGGCGGCCTGTTGCGCTATGGTATTCCTGATTACCGCCTGCCTAAGGGGATGCTGGATAACGAGATTAACTTCATTGAAGAGCTAGGTGTGGAGATAAAGACGAGCAGCCCACAAAAAGATGTTAAGAGCCTTTTTGACCAGGGCTATAAGGCTGTTTTCCTCGCTACCGGCGCCGGGATACCCCAAAAGATGTCTATTCCTAATGAGGAGGCTAGCGGGGTAATTTGCGCCCTTGATTTGCTGAGGAAGGTAAATTCCGGAGAAAACGTGGAGCTTAAGAAACGCGTTGCCGTGATCGGTGGCGGCAATGCTGCCGTAGATGCCGCTAGGGTAGCCAAGCGCCTGGGGGCAGACGAGGTTGTGCTTATCTACCGGCGCTCCCGTGCTGAAATGCCAGCTATAATGACCGAGGTGGAGGAGGCTGAGCGGGAAGGTGTAAAGCTGCATCTTCTGGCGGCACCAGTCAAGATATTAGCCAAAGACGGTCAGGTTATCGGCCTTCAATGTGTGCGCACGGAGTTAGGTGAACCTGATGATAGCGGTAGACAGCGTCCCATCCCCATCAAAGGGTCGGAGTTTAATCTAGATGTCAGTCATGTAATCGTGGCCATCGGCCAGGTAGTGGATAAAGCAACGCTGCCAGCGGGGCTCGAATACACTAGCCAAGGAACCATCTCTGTTGACCCCGAGACCTTACAGACAAGTATGGAAGGGATTTTTGCCGGTGGTGATGTGGCTTTAGGCGCCTCCAATGTTATAAAATCTATTGCCGCCGGGCAGCAAGCAGCCATCTCCATAGGGCTTCATCTTGAAGGGGTAGATTTAAAAAGAGGCCGGCCCGCCCCACTTAAGAGAGTGGAAAATGTTCCTAAGACGGGGCTGGAGAAGGTAGCCAGAAGGGTTGTGCCACTGCTTGAACTGGAGCAGGGAAAGGGCTCTGCTGGGGATTCCAGGGAGGAAATAGCTGCTGAAGAATCCAAGCGGTGCCTAAACTGCAGCCAGTTTGCCGAAACAGCGGCGGTTGTGGAGTGCCGTGACTTAGGTGTCAAGATAGCTCCGGGGGCCTATATTCATGTCCTTCCCATCGAGGCTGGTTTCGTTGGCGCTGACAATGTAGGGGTGCTCCTTGCCGAGAAGCCTTATGAGCAAGATGCTATTGAGCTGATCATTGACATTGGCACAAATGGGGAGTTAATCCTCGGCAACCGGAAAAAGCTTATTTCTTCATCTTGCGCCACAGGCCCGGCGTTTGAGGGGGCGGAGATCAGGTTTGGGTGCCGTGCCGCGCCGGGCGCTATCGAAAAGATAGAGATAGACCCTGAGACCAAAGAGGTGCGCTTCAAGGTGATCGAGAGGCATGAGTGGAATACAGAGGTGGACAATATAGGGGCTAATGGAATCTGTGGTTCGGCCATAATTGATGTAGTGCCGCAATTGTTTATGGCAGGCATTATAGACCGAACCGGTCGTTTTAAGAAGGACCTACAGCACCCTCGTTTCCGTATTGATGAAGGCGGCGCAGAGTTCGTAATTGCCTGGGCAAAGGAAACCTCCATTGGAGAGGATATTGTAGTTTGCCAGGATGATGTTAGGAATATCCAGCTGGCTAAAGGGGCGATGTATGCTGGCGCCAAACTGATGATGCGTCGTTTAGGCGTGGACAAAGTAGACAAGGTCATCTTGGCAGGAGCTTTCGGCAGTTACATTGACAAGAAATCTGCCGCTGTCCTTGGGCTTTTCCCCAGTTGCGAATTAGAGAATATCTATTCTGTGGGTAATGCGGCAGGCGATGGGGCTCGTGTAGCCCTGCTCAACGTGGATAAAAGAGTAGAAGCTGATATTATGGCAAGACAAGTGGAATATGTGGAATTAACCGTAGAACCAGATTTTGACAAGGTTTTTTCGGAAGCCATGTGGCTGCCTCATATGAAGGATAAGTTTCCTCATATAGAAAACCTTCTTCCTGGTAAAGCTGCGAAATAGGCTGAAGGCAGTATCGCACCCTGTGGGCAAGGAACACGGGGAAACGTTCCTCACAGGGTGCGATAACTGACCGACGGGACCTTAGAAGGGCAAGTAGGAGCGCAGATGGGGCGATGAAAAAATGGAAGGAAGGGGAAAGATGAAAGCAGAACTTAACTCTCGCGAACGAGTGCTAAGGCTTTTTAGGAAAGAAGAAATAGATCGTCTTCCTGTTTTCAGTGGTCTTGGGAACATAACGGTTACCGGGCTTAACAAATGCGGCTTAAGATTTGTAGACATCCATGCGGACGCGCGCAAAATGGCGCAAGCGGCCGCCACTACGTTTCAAGTGTTTGGCTTTGAGTGCGCTGTCGTTCCTTTTGATTTTGGAGTCGAACCCGAAGCCTTGGGTTGCGAGGTTAATTTTTACCCGCAACGGGATGATGTTGTTTACCCCACCATCAAACAACACTTAGCGGAGCATATCGAGGACCTAAAGGTCGAGGTTCCTGCGGATTTAGCTAGGGCAGGAAGGATACCTGTAGTGGCAGAAGCAATTCGTCTCCTGAAAAAGGAAGTAGGCAAAGATATAGCTGTAGGAGCCGTAATTCTAGGCCCTTATACCTTGGCCGGGCAGATCACCAATCCCGGCAATATGGCCAAGCTAGCCTATAAGAAGCCAGCGCTAGTTCATAAGTTGCTGGACATCCTAGATGAAGTTGAAATCGAAACGGCCAGAATTTATAGAGAAGCCGGAGCTGATTATATAACTATCCATGAAATGGCCGCGGGAGGAGATATATTAAGCCCAAGCATGTTTCGAACCGTAGTACGGCCTCATCTGGAACGAATCATTGCCGCTGTGCCGTCGCCAAGGGTTTTGCACATATGTGGTGATACGGACGGTATTACTGAGCAGATGGCGATCTGTGGCGCTGATGCGATCAGCGTAGAGCAAAAAAACCATCTGGCCGAAAGTCGGAAGAAGGTGGGCCCAGATGTGCACATCTATGGAAATATTGATACCTACTCCTTGATGGTGAAAGGAAAGCCCGAGGATGTGGACAGTGCCGTAAAGCAGGCTATCGCCGATGGCGTCAATGCCGTATGGCCGGGCTGTGACTTATGGCCCACGGCGACCAAAGAGAATATGGAGGCACTGGTGGCAGCGACGAGAAAGTATGGGAAGCTTTAGAGGATAGGCACGTAGAAATTGCCTGAACATCCGCGCCAGGCTTGTGGGCAAGGAGGCCTATTGTGGAACATACCGTTATCTTTCAACCATCCGGTCGGCGAGGATCGGTTGCGGAAGGGAAAACCTTGCTGGAGGCGGCACGGGAGTTAGGCGTGGACATTGAGGCCCCTTGCGGAGGAGCTAGGGTTTGCGGTAAATGCAAAATAAAAGTTGAGGAGGGTGTTTTTCAGAAGGCTGCTATCGACTCGCGGGTGACGCATTTGTCCCCCCTGATGGAAGAAGAAAAGGCCTTCTTAAAGGCTCAAGAGCTGGCTGACAACTATCGTCTATGTTGTTGTGCCGGCGTACGGGGCGATGTCTTGGTGTTTGTGCCGGAGGAGTCGCGTGGCGCCAAACAGGTTATTTTAGAGACTGGTAGGGAGCGGATTTTTGAACTGAACCCGGCGGCAAGAAACTACTATCTTGAGATGGATCCGGCAACGCTTGATGACCAGACTGACGACTATGCGCGCCTCCAGGCGGGACTGGCCGCAAAATACGGCCTACCGGTAGATTTGCGCATCGACTACACGGTGCTGCAAAGCCTGCCGGTAGCTGTCCGCTCTGAACAATGGAAAGTGACGGTGACGGTCTGGGAAGGGAAAGAAATCATTAAAGTCACTCCGGGTCACTGGGATGAACTGTGGGGAATTGCCATTGATGTAGGCACTACTACTGTGGTGGCCTATCTATGTAACCTCAAAACCGGCGAGGTCCCTCACACAACTTCGCTGATGAACCCGCAAATCCGCTATGGTGAGGACGTCCTTTCTCGCATTACCTACGGTATGATGAACGAGGATGGTCTGGAAAAGCTAAGCATGGCCATCATCGACGGTGTGAATACCCTAGTGGAGCGGCTGACGGAAATGGCGGGTATCACCCGCGTGGATGTGGTGGACATGGTCTTGGTGCTCAATACCGTGATGCACCATATCCTGCTAAGGATTGATCCAAAGTTCATGGGGAGGGCACCGTTTGCCCCGGTTTTTAAGACGAGCATGAATTTTAAGGCCAGAGATCTGGGAATTCAGATTGGCAAGGGTGCTTTTGTCCATACTTTGCCGGTGGCGGCCGGGTTTGTTGGTCCGGACAACATGGGAGTCCTGATCGCTGAAGAGCCCCATAAACAGGATCGTATGATGCTAATTATCGACATTGGCACCAATGGGGAAATTAACTTCGGCAACCGGGAGCGCCTGCTATGCACTTCTTGCGCCACTGGACCGGCACTGGAGGGAGCGCAAATCAAATTTGGCATGCGCGCGGCGCCAGGGGCCATCGAACGCGTGAAGATTGCTCCGGGAGACAAAGAGCCGAAGATTAAAATCATCGGCCAGGACGACTGGTACGAAACAGGCGATGAACCTATCGCCAGGGGCATATGTGGTTCCGGCATCATTGATGTCATTGCGGAAATGTTCAAAGCGGGGATTATTTCCAGCAGTGGACGCTTTAACAAGGAAGCTTCCGCCTCCAGAGTACGGAGGGGCGCAGACGGCAAAATGGAATACGTGCTCTGCTACGCGGGTGATTCCTCTATCGGGCAAGATATCACGGTCACGCAGAAGGATGTCCATGCTGTGTTGCTGGCCAAGGCGGCACTTTATGTGGGCGCTAGGTACTTAATGCAAAAGCTGGGCGTGAGTAAACCTGCCAGCGTTACCTTGGCTGGCGCTTTTGGTAGCTATATCAACAAGGAAAGCGCCATGGTCATGGGTATGTTTCCGGATTGTGACTTTGATCATGTCCAGGCAGTGGGTAACGCTGCCGGCGATGGCGCCAAACTGGCACTGCTCAGCTTGGCTAAACGTCAGGAGGCTAGGGAGGTCGCCGGGTTTGTAGAATTTGTGGAGACGGCCACCGAGTCTGATTTCCTAGAACAATTTATTGCGGCCATGGCTTTCCCGCACAGCAAGGATAGGTTCCCTAGTATTCAGCATATTTTGGAAAATATACCATAAGAAAGGTGTGAAAAACCGTGTTTACGCTGCAGAAGGAGCAAAAAATCTGCCAAATAGGGCAGTGGAGAGTGGGCGGACAGCCCGGAGATAATCCTCCTCTCCTGATTTCATCCATGTTTCATAAGGGTGACAAGTTGCTAGAAAGCCGCAAAGAGGGAAAATTTGACAAAACGAAAGCGATCGATTACATCAAACGTCAGGAAGAGCTTTCCGAACAGACTGGCCTTCCCGCCATTACGGCCTTGGTGGCCAATACTGCCGAGGAGATGAAAAGGTATATAGACTTTTTTGTTAGCGTCAGCGACAAGCCGTTTGGCATTGACATGTGGGTGCAGGAGCCCCGCATCGCCAGTGTTAGATATGTGGCGGAGCTGGGGTTAATGGACAGATTGCTCTACAACAGCATCACTCCATGGGACAAAGACATTCCAGGGCAAGTGACCCAACTAAAAGAGCTTGGCGTAAAGCATGTGGTGGTACAGGTTTACGACGACAACGACCCTACACCGCAAGGCCGGCTGACCAGTTTCCGCAAAATGATGGAGGCGATTGGCACGGACACTTTTCCTAGCGTGCTGGTCGATACCTCAGTGATGAATCTGCCGGCGACCTCTTTCTCGTCTGTGGCTAACCGTTTAATTAAAGAGGAGTTTGGTGTTCCGGCAGGCTTGGCCAGCTCCAACGGCACGTTTATGTGGAAGTCAGCGCGGGAAATGTGGGGAAGCGAGGGTTTCTCAGCTATGAACGTGGCGGCACAGGCTATCTCCACAATGTTCTGGTCAGACCTTATTTTCTACGGGCCACAGGTGACGGCGCCGCGGATTTTTCCGGCAGTCGTCAGCGCCACACTTTTACTTGCTACGCTGGTCTATCAAGAGACAGGCCGCCTGCCCTCCAATCCGGAGCATCCGCTCTACAAGTTTTTCGGTGACTTCGCTGAGAAATTACAGGCCAGTAAATAAAGCTGCAAAAAAAATAGGGAGGTGTAAACAATGGGTCTCACACCAAGGGAGAGAGTTTTAAATTTATTTGCCGGTGGAGAAGTGGATCGAGTGGCCTGCTATAGCGGTATGGGCAACGTAACGGTGGCCGGTCTTAAGGAGCTCGGCTACAAGTTTCCGCAGGTTCACGGCGATGCTAAAAAGATGGCCGATCTAGCGGCTTCTAGCTATAAAATGTACGGGTATGAGTGTGCGGTTGTTCCCTTTGACCTTTGTGTCGAGGCGGAAGTACTGGGCTGCGAGATGAATGCTTACGATCATGTGGATCAATTGCTGTATCCTACCATCAAGGAAAAGGCCATCCATAACGAACAGGAAATGACCTCGTTTGTTGTCCCAGACAGCTTAGCCAGCGCCGGCCGGGTACCCGTGGTGACCGAGGCCATTCGGTTGCTAAAAAAAGAAATCGGCGACAAAGTGGTTATCGGCACCTACTTGGTGGCCCCGTTTACCTTGGCGGGACAAATAATGGACCTGAACGACCTGTTTAAGCTCTCCTTTAAAAAACCCGACCTAGTCAACCAGATGCTTGACAGACTAGTGGATGTGTCGATCAAGCTGGCTGAAATATACCGCCAGGCTGGCGCCGACTACGTCTGCATCAGGGAAATGGGGGCTACTACAGATGTCTTAAGCCCGCGCAGCTTTAAAATGATTATTCAGCCCCACCTGAGAAAAATCCGTACGGCTCTTGACTATCCCAACATTTTGCACATTTGTGGCAGTACCAATGCCGTGATCCCGCAAATACGGGAGTGCGGCTACGATGCTATTAGCGTAGAGGCGAAAAATGACTTGGTTAAAACTAGGGCGGATATCGGCTGGGAGCCGCTGGTTTTTGGCAACATTGACGCTTATTATTTGCTGTGTATTGCTTCTGTGGAGGAAGTGGAAAAAGCCGTCATAGAGGCCTTGGAGAAAGGTGTCGATGCCATTTGGCCCGGGTGTGATATCTGGCCAGACGCCAAACCGGAAAATATGCGTGCGTTTGTGGAAGCGACAAAAAAATACGGCGCTGAAAAATGGGTGCGTAAGCAGCGACAACCCTAGATTTAAATTGTTAAAGAAGGATAAATATGCTAAAATCAGCATCAAGGAAGGCGTTAGGTTTCCGACAACGATTTCTGAAAATTCATTTTATTGGGTGGTCTCTCATTTGAACGATACGAGCAAATCAAATATATCAGCAGGGAGTGAAAAAGATGTCCGGTATGCTAGGCAGGGAACGTTTCCTGGCCAAATTGAATGGTCGGGAAACTGATCGTCCACCAGTGTTTTGTGCTGACCAGACTGCTACCTATGATCAAATGGAGGAATTACAGGCTTTTTGGCCGGAAGCGCATTGTCAGGCGGAGGAAATGGCCAAGTTAGCTACGGGCGCCTACGTTGTCCTTGGCTTTGACGCTGTACGGGTGCCCTTTTGCCAGACCATAGAGGCGGAGGCTTTGGGAGCGAAGCTTAAATTTGCTGGCAAGGAAGGCATCCCCAGCGTTGTTGAGCATCCTTATAAAATCGGCAGTCCTGTGCCGCCGTTGCCGGAAAACTTTTTGGAATTAGGCAGAATCCCGGAATTGATTAAGGCCGTTAAAATATTAAAGCAGGGGCTGGGCGATAAGGTAGCCGTTATCGGCGGCATTATTGGGCCCTACAGCATTGCTGCCAGCCTAGTCGGGATTACTGACATTCTGAAAACGGCGTTTAAGTACCCGGAAAGGCTAGTGCCTTATCTTGATCTGTCAGAACAGGCAGGAACAGTGTTAGGCAAGGCACTTATCGAGGCCGGGGCTGATGCTATCTGTATCGAGGACATGATGGCCTCCTTAGACATCATTAGCCCGAAGATTTACGGAACCTGCGTCTTTGAGTGGGAAAGGCGGCAGATAGAGGCGCTGTCTGCCGTGCCGACAATCTTGCATATCTGCGGTAAGCTGGACCCGATTATGGATGATATTGCGCGAACCGGCGCCACAGCTATCAGTGTGGAGCCTAAAGTCAATGTAGCGGAAGCCAAGGAGAAGTTACGGAAGTATGAGCGCTTTATCGCGCTGATCGGTGGCATTGACGCGGTTGCTACGCTGTATAGCGGGCGGCCGGAGGAAGTAGAACAGGCTACCATCGCTGCTGTACATGCCGGCTACGATTTGCTGGCTCCCGGCTGCTCCATCGCGCCCGGGTCGCCGCTTGACAATTTACGGGCTATGGTCAGCGGCGCCGTGAAAGCAGCGGGGTAAAACTTTTCTCTTCAGGAGAGTGAAAAAATGAGTGCCTTGCCTGCTAAGTCCCTCTTGCTAGCAAAAAAAAATGACAGTAGCAGTCAAAACAAAGAAAAGCCCCGGTTTATTCGTAAACACAAACCGATTGCTGCCGTTTTGGAAAAAATTAAGCTTTGGCCTGCACGGTCTGGCATGCTTCATGGCATTAAAAGCATGACGAAAGAAGGCAACTTTTTAATTATTGAAACACATTGCCACGAGCTGCTCCGCGTGAGAGAGTCAAAGAACAGCCGGGCAGCGCGCTGGTTGCGCAACAAGTGGGTATGGAAGGCTTGCCCGGCCTGTCGCATTCCAAGCTGGAAAATCAACAAGTTTGCGCGCACCTTTTTCGAATGAGTGGGGGCTATATGAAGTTCAGCAATGTACAGCTGCAAAGGCTTGTAGAGCTTGGCCTAGAGGAAGGCCTAGAGAGGGACTTTGACTGCGGCAGGCAGCGTGACGACAGCTTCAGGCAGTTGGCTAGGGGTCTGGAGAAAAATAACAAGGCCGCTCTAGACCGGCTGCAGCAAGGCCTGCGCCCTGATATCAAACTGCTGGAGGAAAAACTGCTGCACACGCTGCGGGCCGAAGGTTACGCCGAGGTGTCGACCCCCATCCTTATGTCCAAAGGACTCCTGCAGAAGATGGGGTTGACACCGGAACACCCGCTTTGGCGCCAATTGTTCTGGGTGGACAAGAACAAGCTGCTGCGGCCGATGTTGGCTCCACACCTGTATCACTTGCTGCGCCACCTACAAAAACTCTGGGATGGCTCTGTAATGATTTTTGAGGTGGGACCGGTTTTTCGTAAAGAATCTAAGGGACAGGAACACGTTGAAGAGTTCACGATGCTGAATCTGGTTTCCCTTGGGTGTACCAACCCTGACGAACAGTTGCGGCTGATGGTGGATAAGCTATTTGGACAGTTTGGTAAAACATATTCCCTGGTTTGCGCTCCCAGTGAGGTGTACGGAGAAACGACTGACGTTGTGATCAGAGGGCTCGAGGTAGCGTCGGCAGCGGTAGGGCCGCATGCTCTTGATGCTAACTGGGAGATTAGCGGTCCATGGTTTGGGATGGGCATTGGCTTGGAAAGGCTTGCTATGGCTGTGGGAGATTACTCCAATATCAGGCGGGTCAGCAGAAGCCTGAGCTACCAGAACGGCGCACGGCTAAACATCTAAAGCTCAAGCTGTTATGGGGACAGTTCGCCCTGAAACGTTGAATTCATCCGAGTTGTTTTGGAAACGGGGCAAAGACAGTGTCTGCAGAAGGGTTAGGCGTTGGGCGGATCACCGAAAAGTCTCTGGCGAAAGAGCCACTGACACAGGAGGAAGTTCTTTTCCTTTTTTCACTGCGTGACGAGCGACAAATTGCCGAGTTAATGCTCGGAGCACGCAAAATCCGCGCACATTTTTTCGGCGAGGAAATTTTCCTGACTGGTTTCGTGTATTTTTCCACGTTTTGCCGCAACTATTGTTCTTTTTGCCATTACTCGGCAAGCTACGGAACACCTCGGTACCGGAAAACCACCCAGGAAGTTCTGGATATCTGCGGGCGGTTGCGTGACTCAGGTGTGCACCTGATTGACTTGACCATGGGCGAAGACCCGCTGTATTTGGCAGACGGAGCCGGTAAATTACTGGAATTAATCGGTCAAATTACCCAAGAAATTGATGTGCCACTGATGATTTCTCCGGGACTGGTTGAGGTGTCTGTCCTAAAAAGAATGGCTGAGATGGGCGTTGCCTGGTATGCGTGCTACCAGGAAACTTTTAACCGGGCTAAGTTCCAGACGTTACGCGTAGGGCAGGAGTTTGAGAAGAGGATGAGTGCAAAAAGAAAAGCGCGAGAACTGCATCTGCTGGTAGAAGAGGGTGTTTTGCTAGAGGTGGGAGAGGAGACCCGCGATTTAATCTCGGCGGTTGCAGCCATCCAGTCGTTGGGAGCGGAGCAGGTGCGAGCCATGACCTATGTCCGGCCTGGACACCGGCATATCGGCAGCAGTCGGCGGCATCATTTTTCTGAAGAAATGGTCGTGGCAATTTTCCGGCATATTTTCCCGGAAAAGTTGATTCCGGCTTCACTTGATGTGGCGGGGCTGGACGGTCTTAGCTCAAGGCTTGAGGCTGGGGCGAATGTAGTGTCCTCGATTATTCCTTCCGGAGTGGGCCTAAAGGGTGTTTGTCAGACCTCACTGGACATAGCGGATGGCAGAAGGGCGGTTGAAAATGTCCGGCACGTGCTTTCCAGGCTAAATTTGGCGCCGGCTAGGCCAGCCGTTTACCAAAGCTGGCTGCGGGCAGCAAGAGAGAGGAGAGCGGAAAATCAGATGTTGACAGTGGGGATAGGGTAGCCTAGATGACCCGTCTCACAGAAGTCATGTTGCGGGCGGTTAACCTGGGAAGCTTCGATAAAGAGGTACAGTGCAAGACGGGCAGAACCATCTGCCAGCTGGCTGCCGAGGTAGCCGGCCTACCAGAGCCTTTGCCAACCCGGCGGCAGAGATTGTTTGCGGTGATACCTGTTTCAGCGGGACAGGGTATTGTCAAAGGTTTTGTGGAACAAGTGGAGGCAGTCCTAGTATATTTGGGCCTTACGGTTAAGAAAATAGCAGAGACGGATGTAGCCGGATTGGCCCAAGCCGCTTTAGCCGGTGCAGACATTGTTTTTTGTGCTGACGACAGCTTGTTCATGGCGCTTAATTTAAAGAACGGCACTTGTATCGATAATGCGACGGCGACGGCGGAAATGTATGTGCATGCCACCTCCCTGATGGCCAATGGGATGAGCGCTAAGAAAACACTTTTGCTAGGGCTCGGCAAAGTAGGGGAAGCGTGTCTAGTCGCGAGCCTAAACCGTGGGGCAGACCTGTGGGTTTACGACTTGTCTGCCGAAAAAACCCGGAAAAAGGCGAGAGAATACGGGGTAATCCCAGTGGAACAGAGGTTGGCGCATGTTTGCCGGGAAGCGGAAATCATTATTGACGCTTCGCCAGGAGAAGGCTTTATCCCGGAAAACTGGTTAAGTGATGGGGTAGTGATTGGTGCTCCAGGCCTCCCGCTAGGGTTGCAGGCACAGCATCTTTCCCGCTTTCAGGACAGGATGATTCATGATTGTTTAGTGCTTGGGGTAGCGGGCATGGCCGCCATGTCTCTGGCACAGGGAGGCCCTGAGTAACTGACAAAAAAGATGGTGGTTTATGGCGCATAGAGCATCACGGAGACAGGAGTTTGCTGCATAAATTTATTTGCAGGGGGAATAGAAAAGTGAATCGGCGCAAACTACTAGGAGTGTCAAGTGCGTTTCTGATTGTCCTGCTTGGGGCAGGGCGTACTTTGGCCCAAGAGGTATCGCCGCTGGCGGAGGAGCTTTTCCGTTACCACCGTGGGCAAGATGTTTTTTTCATGCTGATGCTGGTTGCTTTTCTGATGCTCTTTATCAAACGCTATCAGTGGGGCATCGCCTTGATGACCATTTTGGTGCTGTCGGCCAGTTTCCCGCTTTATTTCGCGGTCAGAACCATGTATTTTGGCCATAGCGGGGACATTGTGACCATCATCCTTGGAGTAGTGGCGGCCATTACATTGGTCATTGCCTGTGGCATGTTCTTAGGGCAAATAAAGACGTGGCACTTCCTCGTCGTTTCTGTCTTGTTTGTTCCCGCCTATGCTTTCAACGAGTGGTTTCTGTTTACATACTTGAAAGGGGTGGCTGACGCCGGAGGCAGCATGCTGGTCCACGCGTTTGCGGCCTATTTTGGCTTTGGTGTAATTTTGGCCTTGAGAAACAAAGAAGTACAGGAGGCGCCGATGAAGGCGACGGTACACAGTGTGAGCTTTGTCTGGCTGGCTTCCATGCTGCTTTGGATGTTGTGGCCATCTTTCACTTCCGCGCTGGTGGCGCCGGATAAGGTGGTAAGCGTGATGCTTGTTACCTATATGGCCTTGATGGGGTCGACGCTTTCTACATACGTCCTGCTTTCGGCGGTGCAGAAAAAAATTGACCCCTTAATTTTTACCTACGCTATCTTGGCGGGGGGCGTAACCATCGGCTCTACTATCGACTTGGTCGGCCCGTGGGTTGCTTTTGCCATCGGGATTTTGGCGGGGGTGGTCTCCACTCTTTGCTTCCTTTACCTACACCCGGCACTGGGCAAAGCTACCGGCGTGTTCGATGTGATGGGCGTGCATAATTTGCACGGAATTCCCGGGATTCTGGGAGCGCTGTTGGCCATTCCTTTTGCCGGCACGGTGCAAATCACAGCGGCAGCAGGAACCTTTATCATTGCCTTGATTACAGGATGGGTAACCGGCGTCATTGTTAAGGCTCTCGGCAAGCCAGTTTGTAATCTGGATGATGAAGAATGCTTCCCTATGACAGGCTTTAGAACTTCTGCTTAACGTAA
The DNA here is from genome assembly GCA_018334055.1 of Peptococcaceae bacterium. Classification (GTDB taxonomy): domain Bacteria; phylum Bacillota; class UBA994; order UBA994; family UBA994; genus BS524. The sequence continues at coordinate 18,251 of JAGXSS010000037.1, read as the reverse complement.
AACGGAGGGTTGATCGGCAAGATCACGCAGACTCTAAATCTGCGCAGCCGGGTTTGACTCCCGGACTCTCCTCCAAAAATATAAGTCAGACCGAAGGAGGTGATATTTTGGTTAGCGTGCAGGAGCTTTTGGACCGCGCGGCGCGGGCCATTGTTAATGCTGACACTGAAGAAGCGGTGAATGTCGCTCACCTGACTCTAGAAGCAGGTGTAGACCCTTTGCTGGTCATTAATGAAGGCTTTTCCCGTGGAATGGCTGAGGCTGGTGAGCTCTTTGAGCGAGGCGAACTTTTTTTGCCGGAGTTGATTATCTCTTCTGAGGGGATGGTTTCCGCTGTTCGCATTTTAGAAGCCGTATTGCCTAAGCAGGAGAAAAAAGTAGGCGTGGCTGTCATAGGAACCATTGAGGGTGATATCCATGACATTGGCAAGGGAATTGTGGCGACTATGCTACGGGTATACGGGTTTGAGGTACACGACTTGGGGCGGGATGTGTCAGTAAAAAAATTTATCGAGACGGTGCGTGCTGTCAAGCCGGACATAGTCGGTTCTTCGGCGCTCATGACCACAACCCAGACCGGGCAGAAAATTCTGGAGCAGGAGTTACAAAAAGCAGGTTTGCGAGACTCAGTTAAGACCATGGTGGGAGGAGCCGTAATTACACAGCGCTGGGCGAACAAAATCGGTGCTGATGCCTATGGCGAAAACGCTATGGAAGCTGTGGCCAAGGCTAAAGAACTGTTGGGTTTAACAACTAAATGAGGAGGTGCGTCTGTTGGCCAACATATTGACTAGGATGGGTGACGGCGAACGGGTGCAAATGTCGGTGTCGGAGGTGCGGGACGCCCTGCTGGCCGGAACGCATGACGCGGCCCAAAAAGGGAAAATACCTGAGCTTGGCTCTGACGAGCTGGAGCAATTGCTGGAAATTTTTCTGGATAAAAACCGGATAGTCGGCGTTGCTCCCGGTGAAGAAGTCGTTCTGACCCATGATATCGGCACCCTGCGCTTGATGGGCGACCAGGCTAACAGTGGCGTGGGGATTCCCCTCAGCCGTCTGCAAGGTATCTTGGTGCATGAGCGTGCCTTTGCCGCCGACACCATGGAGCTCGGGCATATTGACTACAGCTTCAAGCCAGTCAAGCCAATTATTTCCATGGAAATGCAGGAATACGAAACGGCGGCCATGATGACAATCGTCCCGCTGTTTTACGGAGCAATGCCGAATCTAGGTACTTACTACCGTCCCGACGGACCTTTCGGCAACCCTTCGGACTTGCTGCCTCAGGGTAAGGTTCGGGAGGCCAGAGAGGCGCAGCTGGAGGCGGCCGGCCATGCTACCAGAGATATGGTGTATGTCTCCAGCAAATTACATGAAGTTGCTTGTGAGGGCATCAATTTTGATACGACGGCAGCGGCAGGTGACGCGGACTTTTACGCTACCCTGAATGCTGTGGCCGAAATCAAGAAAACGATGCCGGAGATGGCCATTGAAGTAGGAATGGCCGGTGAATTTATCCTTGGTATGCATGGCGAGCTTTTCTTTAATGGTCAGAGGCTGGCGGGTATGTACCCGCACCAGCAAGTTAAGGTGGTGGAAGAAGCCGGCGCGGACATCTTTGGGCCGGTAATTAACACTAACACCAGCAGGTCAATGCCCTGGAATGTAGCCAGAGCGGTAACCTTTGTTAAACATACTGTGGCCGTGTCTTCGATTCCCATTCATGTCAATGTGGGCATGGGTGTGGGCGGAGTACCTGTGTTTGAAACGCCGCCTATTGACAGCACCACGAGAGCTTCTAAGGCGCTGGTGCAAATCGCTAAGGTGGACGGGTTGTAGATTGGTGTTGGTGACCCGCTCGGTATGCCGATCGCACACGTTATGGCCTCGGGCATGGGGGGCATCCGTACCGCTGGAGATCTGGTGGCCCGGATGCAAATGCATCGTAAGATGAAATTGCCTGCAGCCAAAAAATACGTGGCGGAAAGACTCAAAATTTCTGTGACTGACCTTTCAGACGAACAAGTGATGCGTGAAATCAGGGAGGACCTGGATATTGGCATCATTACGTCTGTCCCAGGCAGCGCGAAAGGAATGGAAGCCAAAGCTAGAATTGCGGCGTTGTTGGATCTTGAAATTAGTACTGTAAAACGGTTCAGGTCTAAAACTTTCTTCTAGCTAGAAGGCGGGATGTTTTTAATAAAAACAGAGAGAGGAGGTGAAAACCATGAGTGCAAGTATTTTGGCAAAACTGCAGCGAGCTGTGGAGGAGCAGGATGTCAGCGCGGCTGAAGAGGCAGCACGGGAAGCTTTAGCGGCCGGCTTAGACCCTTTTGTGGCTATTAATGAAGGCTTGGCGCCAGCCATGAAGACGATCAGCGACCTGTTCGATGAGGGAGAGCTTTACGTGCCACAAATTCTTTTCGCGGCCGAGGCCTTTCAAAATGCCATGGCTATCCTAGTCCAAGGCTTGTCTGCGGAAGAAATCGGCAAGACAAGAATCGGCAAAGTGATTGTGCATACAGTGCAGGGCGATATTCACGATATCGGGAAGAATATCGTCAAAACGCTGTTGGCGGCCAATGGTTTTGAGGTCATTGACCTTGGACGGGATGTTCCTGTGGACCTAGTAGTCCAAAAGGCCAAGGAGCTAAACGTGGACATGGTGATCGGCTCCGCGCTGATGACTACCACCATGCCGGCGCAAAGGGATATTGTCCAAGGATTAATAGAGATGGGCCTCCGCGACAAGGTCAAGTGCATGTTCGGAGGAGCTCCCGTTTCCAAAGAGTGGGTTGACAAGATCGGTGGCGACGGCTACGCCGATAATGCGGCGGAAGCTGTGGTGGTTGCCAAAGAACTGTTTAGGTAAAAAGCAAAAGAAAGGAGTGCGTAATGTGGCAGGAGTAGGCGTTTTTGAGTCCTATGCACGGGCGAAGACCGGCCCGCGCGTAGATGAGAACGAATGGGATAGCAGGATTATCCCGCAAACAGCCCGCCGCCTAAAAGAAAAATATGGCCTTAAAATAGACAAAAAGCAGATTATCCCTACAGATGGGCAGTTGATTAACAATATTTTTCGGGCGGGCATGGAGATGCTGGTGGAATGCGGCATCTACTGCATGGACACCAAGCGGGTCATCAAATTTACCGAAGAGGAAGTCTGGAGAACTATTAAAACGGCGCCTCGCAGGGTGATTCTCGGTGAGGGAAGAGATGCTGTGACACTGAAAGCGCGCAGGTTTGACGAAAAAACTCCGCCCATTATCCAGGGCGGACCAACCGGTGCGCCGGTGGCCGAGCAGGATTTTATTGCCATGCATGAAGCTTATGCTAGGGAACCCATCGTGGACACGATCGTTGACGGTGTTCTGCAAACAATTAATGGCTATGACCCCTCTCCCAATACCCCTTTTGAGATTGCTGCTGTCAAGTCGGAGGCCATGATGGTTCGACTCGCTCAGGCTAGGGCTGGCCGGCCGGGAATGGCTTTGTAGGGGAATGAAACATCACTTAGCGCCGCCGGTGTGATTTCGGCCGATTTTCCCGGCGGTATGCGGGCGTCCGACTCTCATGAAGTGTCCCAGTTAAACGAGCTGAAGATAGATGTAGGTGCACTATCTTTTGTCGCTCACTATGTTTTGGCTGGCGATGTCATCATGTGCGAGCAGATGCCCATCTTCGGAGGCTATGCGGGTGGACTGGAGGAAACCACAATTGTCGATGTGGCCACCCATCTGACAGCCTTCGTCATGACACAGGCCCATTACCACCTCGATGGTCCGATTCATGTACGGTGGGGGATTACCACGGCCAGGGAGTCGTTAGCGGTAGCCGGCCACTGTGCACGAGCCATCGAGGAGAACACCCCCTTTTTACTGGCAAACCAGTACTATACTTTAGCGGGTCCTTGCACCGTAATGTGCCTGCTGGAAACTGCCGCTCAGGCCATCACTGATACTGCCAGTGGCCGGGAACTACTCTCCGGCGTTGCTTCAGCCAAAGGTGTAGCCACTAACTATACGACGGCTATGGAAGCGCGGATGATGGGTGAAGTAGCTCACGCTGTGGCCGGCATGGAAACAGAAAAAGTGAACCGCATCTTGGATGAGCTGGTAGGCATGTACGAGACAAACTACAAAAATTTTCCCAAGGGCAAGACCTTTAATGAATGCTATGATGTTGTAAAATTGCTGCCCAGTCCCGAATACGTAAGCGTTTATCAGGAAGCTTGGCAAATTCTGAACAAGCTTGGCTTAAAGTATTAGTGCGACGAGCCGCGCCCTGGGCGGCAAGGCCGGACGGGACGCGGCTCTATCTTTAATTAATTTTAAAATCCTGGCCAAGCGGGGCTTGATGAGTATGCTTAAGAAGCAAAAAACCATTTTCCTGACGTTGCGTGAGGAAGCAGAAAAAAGAGGTTTGCAGATAATTCCTCTGAAAATGCGGGAAATTCCTGTGCATGAAGGGGTCCGCTTAAAATGTCTTGTTCCTTTATGCGAATTTTACAGTGTCTGCCGCGTTTGCCCGCCACATTTGCCGTCTGTCAGCGAGTTCCGGCGGGCGTTGACCTACTTTTCGCAAGCGTTTCTGCTTGTCCTGCGACACGAAGCAGTCAGCCGTGAAGAGGTGGCTAAGCCAGAAATTGCGCTCCTCCAGGCAGTGCAGGCGCTGGAAAAAACAGCCTGGCAACATGGTTACTACCGTGCCATGGGGCTGGCGGTGGGTGGCTGCAAGCTTTGCGAAAGGTGCGCCCCACTTAATGAACCGTGCCGTCACCCGTTCCAGGCCAGACCCAGCCCTGAAGGGTTGGGGATCGACTTGACTTTACTGGCGCGGCGCAAAGGGTTGCCGCTGGCCTGGCCGCCTACCGGAGAATATCTTTTACTGGGAATGTTATTGTTGTAGTATCGACGTATTAATTGTCATGACGGAGGCAAAGATGACCAGCCCGCTTGAAACTATCTCCGCAGTTGTTGTTGGCCGGGAAAAAGAAATAGCGGCCATCGTCGCCGCCGTTAATTGCGGTCGGCATATCCTGATTGAAGGGCCGCCAGGCACTTCCAAATCGACGGTTTTGCGGACTATCGCCAAGTATTTGGACATACCGCTGTTTATTGTGGAAGGGAATATGGACCTGACACCGGCAAAATTGGCGGGGCACTTTAACCCTGGCAAAGTCATGCAGGACAGCTATGACCCCAAGCATTTTGAAAAAGGGCCGTTGACTATGGCTATGGAGCAAGGTGGCATTCTATATATTGAAGAGTTTAACCGTATGCCGGCTGATGTGGCCAACATCCTGATTACTCCCATGGAGGAGAGGGAATTAAATATTCCTCGTTACGGGAAGGTGGTCGCTCAAGGTAAGTTTACGGTAGTGGCCAGCCAGAACCCGTATGATGACGTGGGGACGGTGCGTATCAGCCGGGCCTTTATGGATCGGATTTGCCGCATTACCCTTGATTACCAGTCGGAAGCGGAAGAACTGGAGATTGTCAGCAGAAGAACGGGGTCTACCGATGAAAAGCTGATGCTGTGGGCAGTAAAGCTGGCACGACGCACTAGGGAACACGAAGAGATTAAAATGGGGGCTTCCGTGCGTGCGGCCATTGATCTTGTAGCGCTTGGCGAGAGCATGAAAAAGAATGGCTTGTTGACGGCAGAAAACGTGGAACAGGCTGCGCTGATGGCTTTGAGCAGCAAAGTCTGGTTGACTGAAATGTCCAACAAAACGCCTGAACAAGTAGTCAGTAGCTTGGTGAAAGAAATTAAAGAAAAGGAAAACCTAAGCTACGTTCCTGTCACGGACGCAGAAGTCGGCGCGGAGGAAAAAAAAACGTTTCACCAAGGTCCAGAGATCTCGTCAAACAATCTGCGCCGTTAAAAGAGGTTAAGGAAACAGAAGCTGCTCTACCATACCGGCTGGCGCTTTACTATAGCCAGAACCCGCAGGCACTGCAAGATTTCTTTGCCCAGCAGGAAGACGCCGTTAATGTTTTCGGCACTTTTTTTGATATGTTAAAACCCGAGGCCAAAAAAATTGCCGTAAAGATTGCCAGTCAAATTATCCTGAAAATAGCGGCGCAAATCGCGGATACAGGGGTGCGCACCGGAGCGCTCAAGTACCGCAGGACAAGGAATCCTTCAGACGACATCGAAATCGACCGGACTGTGGAATGCTACATCGAACAAGCGGAGGGAGACATTCGCGACCATCTGGTCACGTCGGTAAGAATCCCTGAACGTCGCGCCTTTGTGCTGATGCTGGATCGCAGTTACTCTATGCGCGGCGTAAAGATAGTCCGTGCTGCCATTACGGCTGCTGCCGTGGCCATCCGTTTTCGGCAAGATTACGGGGTAATTAGTTTTAGTTCCCAAGCCCAGACGCTTAAAGGCTTAAAGTCAAGGCTAGGCCCGGAAACGCTGATCGAAAAGATCTTTCATCTGGAACTGAAGGGTGAAACGGATATTGCCGCGGCTCTGCAAGCGGCGCTCTACGAAATGGCTGGCTATCCCGTAAAGATTGGGCTGCTGTTGACAGACGGAAACTGGAATCGTGGCCAAGACCCACTGCAAATGGCACCGCTTTATGATGCGCTGCATGTGATCTGTTTTCCACCAGCCCGGCCACATGTCATTGAGCAATTGGCCCAAGCCGGCAAGGGAACTTTTGCCTTTGTGGAAGACGAGCAGGGGATTGTCCGCGCTTTACGACAGAGCCTGGGATAGCGCCCAGCGCAATTTCGCTCAAGAAAGGAGAGGGAAGAATGTCAGAAGAAGAAGTGGTCAGGCAACTTTGCCAGTTGGCGAGGGAGGCGGTTTTAAGCTTTGAGGACGATGAAGGTCTCAGAGTTGCCGAAAAGACCATTGCTGCGGGAGTAAACCCCTTGCGGATTATTAACGAGGGGTTTACTCCCGCCATGATTGAAATCGGCGAGCTGTTCAGCCAAGAGGAAATTTCTTTGCCGCAAGTGATTGTGGCTGCTGAAAACATGTTGGCGGCGGTGAAAATATTGGAGCCACATATTCCGGCGGGAAGCTCGGAGGAGAAGGCGGGGGTAGTTGTTATCGGCACTTGTGCAGGTGATATCCATGACATTGGTAAAGGGATCGTGGCTACCATGCTGCGCATTTCCGGCTTTGAAGTGTACGATTTGGGGCGCGATGTGCCACCCGCAAAGTTTGTAGAAAAAGCACGGGAGGTAAACGCCAATATTATCGCTTCTTCCACCCTGATGACAACGACCATGATGGGACAGAAGGCCATTGAGGAGGAGTTACGTAAAGCAGGTTTAAGGCAGAAAATTAAGACCATGGTTGGCGGCGCGCCGGTTAACCAGAATTGGGCAAATAAGATTGGGACCGATGCCTACGGTGAGAACGCCTCCGAGGCAGTCCAGAAAGCTAAGGAGTTGGCGGAATAAAAATGGGGGGTGAGAGAATGAGCAGGTCGTTGAAGGCCGGTTTTAGCCAAATTGCCGGGATGGGGCTGTGCCTCTTCAGCAGGGATGAGTTGGAGGCCATTCACCTAGCTACGCTGGAAGTGCTGGAGCGCTACGGCATCATGGTGTTTTGTGACGAGGCTTTGGAGCTTTACGCAGCTAGCGGTTGTTATGTGGACAAGGAAACAAACCTAGTCAAGATCCCGGCTTTCCTAGTCGAAGAGGCTATTAGCAGTGCCCCGAGCAGCATTTTGCTGGCTGGCCGAGATCCGCGGCACGACACAGTCCTGGAAGGTCGCCGGGTGGGCTTTACCAATTTTGGCGCCGGTGTGATGGTCATTGACCCGCTAACCGGAGAGCTGCGCGAGTCAAACAAGCAAGATGTAGCCAACACCGCGCTGGCCTGTGACGCTCTGGAGGAGGTGGATATCTATTCCAGTGCCGTTGTCGCGAGGGATGTGCCGGAACGGGCTATCGACCTACATGAGGCGGAGGCGTTTTTGTCCAACACGACAAAGCATTGCCAGCACATTGACCTTACCGGAGGTGCCGGGGCCAAAAAATTTTTTGAGATGGGCGCGGCAATTGTGGGCGGAATGGATAAATTGCGCGAAAGGCCGATTATCTCGGCGCTGGTTTGCCCGACAAGTCCGCTCCAACTGCATACCCACACCGCCGAAATTATTATCGAATGTGCCCGGGCACGTATCCCGGTCAACATTCTTTCCATGGCCATGTCCGGCGCTTCCGCTCCCATTTCGCTTGCGGGTACCTTAGTAACCCACAATGCTGAAGTTCTTGGCGGGATGGTACTTCACCAATTGGCTGGCAAGGGGGCGCCCATGATCTATGGTAGTTCCACTACTACTTTTGACCTGACCTTTGCCACGGCGCCGGTAGGAGCTCCGGAACTGGGAATGATCAGCGCCGGAGTGGCTGAACTGTCTCACTATTACATGTTGCCCAGTTATGTGGCGGGAGGGTAGGCGGATAGCAAGCTGCCCGACGCGCAGGCGGGTCACGAAAAGACCATCACAGCGCTGCTGCCGGCCTTAGCTGGGGCCAACCTGATTTACGGTCTGGGTATGCTGGAGTTGGGCATGACCTTTTCTTTCGCTCAGCTCCTCATGGATGCCGAAATGGCCAAAATGGTGAAAAGGGCTGTGGCGGGGATTGACGTTAATGACGAGATGTTGGCGGTCGAGGTAATCAAAACGGTAGGTGCCGGTAAAGATTTCCTTGCCCAAAAACATACCAGACAGTATATGGCCAAGGAACAGTCCAAACCGAGAAACATTGATCGGCGCATGCGTGGCGCCTGGCAAAACCGTGGAGGGAAGGATTGGGCGCAAAGAGCGGAAGAAGAAGCGCGGACCATTCTGCAAAAACATAAGCCTACTCCTTTGCCAGCTACGGTCCAGAACAAATTACGCGACATCGTCCTTACGGCCGAGAACCAAGATTAAAAGCGAGGGATAGCATTTGCATGTAGGCGTTTTAGGCGGGGGGCTGCAGGGTTTGGAGGCGGCTTATCTGCTAAGAAAGGCGGGACACCGGGTGGTGATGCTTGACAGGCGTCCCCAAGCGCCGGCCTTTGGGTTGGCTGATGAAAAGCTAAATTTCGACGTATTGGCCTGCTCATCAAGCCAGTTGTCCGCCTTTTTGCAAAAAGTTGACGTGATTATCCCTGCCACGGAAAATAGTCCGGCACTGGCGGTCATGGCTAAGGCCGCTCTGGAAGCGGGCATCACTTTTTGCCATGATGCAGAAGCTTTTCGGGTGAGCAGAGATAAGCTCCTTTCCAATCAGCTTTTCGAGCGCCTGGGACTGCCCCGCCCTCTGCCGTGGCCTCTGGGCAACTATCCCTTGTTTGTTAAACCGGCCTGCGGCAGCGGCAGCGAAGGTGTACAGGTCGTCTCTTTGCCAAGCGAGTTGGCAGAAATCTTGGAGAGACAGACTCAGCACCAGGGCGGTCTGGTAATAGAGGAGTTTGTCAGCGGCCCTTCCTACTCGGTGGAAGTGGTGACAGTGCAGGGAAAAGGAGTGGCGTTTGCCGCAACCCTACTCCATTTTGACGAACATTTCGACTGTAACCGCGTGCTGGCACCATGTGATCTGAGTGACCAAGAGGCGGAAAAGATGCGGGAGATGGCGCTTCAGGTGGCCTCAGCGCTGAACCTTACCGGGGTCATGGACTTAGAAACTATTTATGCTGACCGGCAGTTCAAGGTGCTGGAAATTGATGCCCGCCTGCCTAGCCAAACACCTACCGCCGTTTTGCACGCTACAGGGGAGAATCTGATGGCGTATCTGTTAGCCGCTTTTATGCAAAAAGAGTTGCCAGTGCCGTCAACAGAAAGCAAAAAAGCGGTTATCTACGAACACCTGTATTTTGATGGACGCCAGCTGTCTTCCCCTGGAGAACACGCTCTTGCCGAATGTACCGATTGGTTTTACCACACGGAGGATTTTTTTGGCGCAGATGAAGCGATAACTAATTACCGCAAGGGCCATCCCTGGTTGGCCACGATTATATTGACGGACGAGAGCCGAGAAAAAGTATGGTTAAAACGCCAATCTCTGCTGCAAAACATTTTGACTGCGCATCACGCTTCCCCCGAAAAATTCTTGCTGTAATTGCTTGGTGGTTCAAGACAAGGCAGTTATGTTGAAAAGCATTGCTAGGAGGGACAGAGATGCTGAGAACTTACCAGCTTAACGGAGAATGCCTTGATTCCATAGACCTGAAAGTGCTAGTGATCAGCAAGGGGGTTAAAGTCAGCAAGCAGGTCTACTCAGAATTTGGGAAGACGTCGCGTATTTTCCCGGATCCCTTGAAATGTAACTGTTTTTTGTTGCCGGATGGCACCGTCACTCAGCTGACAGACCTGGCCTTTCACCTGAACTACCTTAAGTCCGCGCTTTCCTGGGATGCTTTGAAAAAGATCAAGTATTTTTCAGAGCTTAACACGCCGTTTAGTTTGGATATTTCTGATTCAGGTACTCCTGCTCTTTTTTATCACGGAAAAATAGTGACGGACGTCCAATTCCCAAGTTACAGCGACTTTTATAAACAAAAGACCTCACAGGGGCTACCGTTTTTAGGAAGTGCTGTTCTGCAGGGAACCGAGTGGCTTTCTTTCCAGTGCCTTTGGGGGTGCGATTATGCCTGTGCAGGTGAGCCGTGCCAATTTTGTTACTCCGGCGGTATCTTTCACTCCCTGACAAAAAGAGGGAAAGCCTTGCCGGCATTTCCGACGCCTCAGGATGTAGCAGAGATAGTGGAGTTTGCAGTTGTTAAAGCTAAATGTGCCCGCAGCCTCCAGATCACCGGTGGCTCGACATTTAATGTACAGGCAGAATGTGATAAAATAAAAGAGTACCTGGAGGCTATAAACACCAGGGTAGGTCGCGAGAACATACCTGGGGAGATCTTGCTCTATACGACACCACCGCATGATCCGCGTCTGGTTGACCAGCTTTTTCAAGCCGGGGCAGACCGGATTGCGTGCAGTCTGGAAATCTGGGACGAGAATTTAGCGAAAGAAATAATGCCTGGCAAGGCCAAGTATACAGGTCGAAAACGGCATTTAGACTGTCTGGAATATATCGCCGACCAGTACGGGCCGAACAAGGCCTGCAGCAGCTTTGTTGTAGGCGTGGAGCCTGCGGAAAGCTACCTTGAGGGCGCTGAATACCTGGCCTCTAGAGGGATTGTTCCCATTGCCTCGGTATGGGTTCCGTTTGGAAGTCCTGTTTTGGGAAACATGCAGGCACCGGGGTTGAGTTTCTATCGGCAGGTTAAAAACGGGCTGGCCAGAATTTATGCCCAATACGGGATTGAACCACCCGGAGGAAAGGGCTTAAATGTATGCATGTGCAGAGACTCCTGGTTGCACAGACAGGAGGTGTCGAACAGCTGCAGCTAAAAGAATTAACCTGAAGGCATAAAATTTTCCAGGTGAGAGGGGAAATTCAGGGAAGAGGGTGGTAACATGGCCGAGCGTGTTTGTCTTTTCCCCTGCGGTGGTATCAAGAAGACGGAGTCTACGGTAGCTCGTCTGGCCACCTACATTGTTAACGAAGAGCTACTACCCCGTCAGACGATGATTTTGTGCGTGCCGGCTTTTCTGCGCGGGGTAGAGGAAGATCTGGTGATGGTGGAGGATTACCCCACGATAGTCATTGACTGCCACAGGGAAAATTGCGGCACCAACCTGTTGTTCCGGGCAGGGGTGACACCGGCGGCGAGGATTTTTATCCCGGATATTGCCGCTGCCACCGGTCTCGGGTACGGCTCCTCACGGCGCGAGCTGGAACCGGAAGCGCAGCAACTGGCGGAGGCGGTGGCGAAAAGAGCGGCCGCTGTTGGCCGGGCGCTGTTGGCGGTGGATTATGTTTTTCCTCGACAAAAAATAAAAACGCGTGCCAGTCTGGCGCAGGAGGATGTGCCGGCGGATCCGTTCGCTTATGTCACGGTAGCGGAGGGTATTTACCGACCTGCCGCTATGCCCCATTTTCTTTACAGGGAGAGTGAGTAAGGTGGGCGAGGTACAAAAGGTGGCTATTTACCCCTGCGGAGGTGTGGGCTTTGTTCTCTCCAGCGTGGCGCGTTACGCTGCCTACCTGATTGCCGAGGACTTGCTGCCGGGGAAAACAGAAATTGTCGACGCGCAGAGGCTGCTTAACGGCCTGCCGGACGAGGTGGAACTGGTGGAAAAAAACCCGACCATCATTATTGACGGTTGCGGCTACCAGTGCGGCTCCAATCTTTTCCGTCTACTGGGTTTAACGCCGGTGGCCCGACTGCTGATACCGCCTATTGCCAAACTGCCGGCGACATTCTTGTGCGATTGTGCCGGGCTTAAGAAACAAGTCAGACTTGCCCCTGGGACAGAGCGCCGGGTACCCAGTGAGTCGGGGAAGAATCTGGCCACAGAAGTAGCCGTGCGGGCCAGAAACATGGCGCTGGAGATGCTTGCTGCGGACTATCGCTACGAGCCGCAGCGCGTCAGGCAGGGGGAGACGGAGATTTGCGCCTTTATCAACAATATCCCGGGGGAAGTCGGGTATGTGATGGTTGCTGAAGGGGTTGACCGGCCGGCATCTAGGCCGCGGCTTTGCGGTTTGGAGTAGCATATCTGGCGGAACAGAGGGAGGCACATCATGCCGCTTATAACCTGCGACCAGTTTTACGGTCAGAGCGTCACCATTGAAGAGCGGTATCTGTATTTTTTGCAGGAGCATCTTTGGGTGGAGCCGGCCGGGGAGGATGTTTACCGGTTCGGGGTCAGCCACGCCGGCGCTATCTTGGTAAACGGTTTTAAGTATCTGGAGTATGCCGCTTTCCCAGGCGATGCGGTAGACGTGGACGACAGCATTTTCTTTGTCGAGACGTACAAGGCCATGATTAACGTGACCATGCCGGTAGCGGGGGTAATTACAGCCATAAATGACAAACTGGTGGGCGAGGGGGTAAAAATCCTCGACGAGCGGTATTATGAAGAGTCCCTGTTCACTGTACAGTGCCAGGGACTGGATACGGCCAAAATTTTCCTGACGGCTGAACAATATCTGGAGGCGCTGCTTGGGGGCGAAGGCGACCATTGTGGCGCCGGGGCCCGGGTGAGGCGCAGAAACAGGTAGGAGAGAGACAGTGGATAAAAAAGTGCTGCTGGAAATTTTTATCAACGACTTTGTGCAATGAACTCCCTGTGTTTATCTGCTGGAAGCAGTACAGGCTATTCCTGAAATGTTGGGCGAGCTGGCGGACGCAGTGGAAATCTGCCGCCATGATTTACGCACACCGGAAGGTATCAGGCGTAACAATGAACTTGGCATCAAAACTTTTCCTACCATAGCTATTAATGGGGCAATATTTTTTGAGAGCGTAATTCCGTCAGAACCGGAATTGTTTGAGGCCATCCGTTCCCGCCTGTAGCCGTGAAAAAAAAGTCTCTGGAGGTGATGATTGCGGCTGTAAAAGCATAATGTTTGCAGTGGTGGCTGAAACTCAGGAGAAAAGGAGGCTGAATAAATGGGTAAGCAGTTGCTGATTGATGCCTATCGAGGCAAAAAGACGCCCCAAGCACCGTGGCTGCCTTATGCTGGCGTACACTGTGCTTACCTGATCGGTGAAAAGTCCGATGTTTACCTGCAGAATCCGGACCTGATTGCCAAAGGAGTTCTCTACGCTGCCGAGCGGTACAAAGTTGATGGTCTGCCGCTCGTGTTTGACCTGAACGTGGAAGCGATGTCCATGGGCTGTGAGGCCAGATGGTACCCTGACAACCCGCCGGCTGTCACCGGCCACCCGCTGGCCGACAAGACGCTGGCCGAGGCAAACCTGAGAGTGCCCACAGCTAAGGATGGTCGCTGGCCGGTGATTGTGGAAGCCGGCCGGCAGGTGATGGAAAAGAAGGGGGATTGGGCCTTACTTGGTTTGCTGTGCGGACCACTGACTCTGGCGTCTCATTTGCGAGGGGTCAAGATCTTTACCGATGTGGTGAAGAACAAGCCTTTGGCCAGGGAGATTCTGGAATTTAGTTCCAAGGTCTGCGCCGAGTCAGCACGCATTTACCGGGATATCGGCTGCGAGATTATTGGCATTGTCGACCCGGTAGCTTCGCAGATTAGGGCGGAAACTTTCCGGGAGTTTGTGACGCCAGCCTGTCAGGAGGCCATCAGTGTCATCCACGATGCCGGCCGAACCTCCAGCTTCTTTATCTGCGGTGATGCGACCAAATCGTTGGAGGAAGTCTGCAAGATTGGGACGCACGGGTTTGCTATCGATGAGCAGCTGAACATTAACTATGTGCGGGATTTGGCTCTTAAATATGGGCTGGGCTTTGGAGGCAATCTGAAACTGACGCTGGCTCTCTTCCTGGGGATAGTCGACCCGCGAGAAGACGCCATAGTCAGCCTCGCCGCCGGCGGCCTTACCGGGTACACTTTTGCCCCTGGGTGAGACATGCCCTATGACGTTCCCGTGGAGAACGTAGATAAAGTCCTGGAAGCCAAAGAGTGGTACGAGAAGTTTTATGCCAAGTATCCTGACCATGTGCCGCGCGGCTACCTCACCTATGAGGATTTCAAAAAAGGGGGAGAGTAGTATGAGCGAGAAGATGGTAGTCGATATTCTGACGCTCGATTCCGTGCAGTGCGCGGCCTGTCAGTATATGCTGGAAGCCGTTTCTGCTCTGCCGGAGAATGTGCGGCAGCATATTGAGTTTAAAGAGTGGAATATCAAGGGCGCGGAAGGCATCAACAAGTTCCTTGGCTATAAAGCCAGAGTGCTGCCAACCATTGTGATCAACGGTGATATCGTCTTTGAAAGCATTATTCCCATGTATGAGGAACTGCTGGATGCCCTGGCAGCAAGAGCTCCGGAGGTACTCAAAACAGAAATCGCTAAAGTACGTGACGCTATCTAACTAATGGAGAGAGGGATAAAATAGCTTTTTTTATCCCTCTCTCTAATCTGCAGCTGTGTTGTCTGGTGAGAAAACTCGTTTCCCGCAAGCAAAGCTTTTAGGGAGATTTATATATTCGGAAAGATTGCCCCGGAACGCAGTCGTAAAGGTGGTGACTTTTGTGGGGGAACGTTTGACTCTGAGCAAGCGCGCCGACCGTATTGGGGAGGCCTGGCAAAGGTTTCTTGTTCAGGGAGACATAGAGTCTTACGTCGTCCGCGACCTGATTGCCGCCTCTTGGGGGCGCTCACTAGGCTTTGGCGTAAACCCCTATGGTAATTTGCGCTACATGGTGGAGACCAAAAGTAAAACAAATTACCGTACCCTAGTGAAAATCAGCCGCCCTTTCATAGATACACTCCATAATCTGGTCAAGGGCTCAGACTTTATGGTTTTGCTGGCAGACGAAGAGGGAACTATTGTCAAAGTGCTTGGTGATCCTGTTATTTTACAAAAAACCAGAAATATGCCCTTTCGGGAAGGAGCTAGTTGGAGCGAGTCTTGCTGCGGCACAAACTGCATTGGCCTGGCGCTCAGTGAGCGTATGCCCGTTCAAGTTTTTGCCATGGAGCACTTCTGTAAGGAACTGCATGTCCTAGTTGGCTCAGCCGCGCCTTTTTTCAACCCGGCCGGGCGGCTGCTCGGCGTTTTGGCCATAGTGGGGCTTTACGAGGATTTTCATCCCCATACGCTTGGACTGGTCGTTGCTTCAGTAAAAGCCATTGAGAATCAGTTGCTTTACATGGAAGCCAATCAAGGCCTGAAGCGATCTTACAAGGAAGTAACGACGATCATGGAAGAAATGACTGCCGGCCTGATTTCAGTCGATGCCACGGGCAAAATCAGTGTCCTGAACACGCTTGGCCGGAAGCTGCTGGGGATGAGGGACGAAGAATGGTCTGGGAAAAATATCCTCCAGCTGTTCGGTGAGGAATGCGTGCTGGTGCAGGCGCTGCGGGAGGGGCGCAGCTTTTATGACCGTGAGATTACACTACAGGCCAAGGGCGTAACTTTGCGTTTTTCCGCGAGCGCCCGGGTCATGAAAGATGAGCAGGAGAAAAGCCTGGGTATGGTTGTCATGCTGCGTGAAGACAAAGCTATCCGGCGCTTGATCAACAAAGCGTATGGCAACCAGGCTGCTTTTACCTTTGCCGATATTATTGGCAGGCATCCGCTGCTGGAGAAGGTGGTGGCGGGTGCCAGACGAGCGGCCGGCGTTGACAACACCGTTCTTATTCAGGGAGAGAGCGGCACAGGCAAAGAAGTGTTTGCCCAGGCTATCCATAACGCCAGCGAGCGGGCACGGGGACCGTTTGTGCCCATTAACTGTGCCGGTATTCCCAGAGAATTAGTAGAAAGCGAGCTGTTTGGCTATGAAGCCGGTTCCTTTACCGGCGCCAGCCGTGAAGGTCGTCCTGGAAAATTCGAACTTGCTCAGGGTGGAACTATTTTCCTTGACGAGATTGGCGATATGCCTCAGGAAATCCAATCGCACCTTTTAAGGGTGCTACAGGAGAAAACCGTGTCTAGGCTCGGCGGCCGCACACCCATTCCGGTGGATGTGCGGGTTATTGTGGCCACACACCGTGACTTGCTAGCTCTGGTAGAAGAGGGTGCTTTTCGGCTAGACCTTTTTTACCGTATTAACGTGATTAACTTGCATATTCCCAGCCTGCGCAGGCGGGAAGGCGATATTTTGCTGTTGGCTGAGTTTATCCTGGAGAAAATCAGCCAGCGGGCTAGGCTGCCCTTTGTTCCGTCAATCACCGGCCCCTGTGGCTGTCGGCTGCTCCAATATCCCTGGCCCGGCAATGTACGGGAGCTGCAGAATGTCTTGGAGCAGGCGGTTTTTGCCTCTAACTACGCGCCGGAGTTGTGCGAGGAACATCTGCCGGAAAAACTATTGCAGGTGTCTGCCTCTCCTCCTGACCATACGGCGCCGCTGGCACTGGACATGCAGGAAAGCAAACACATCCGCCGCGCTCTGGACGTATGCGCCGGGAACATCACGCGCTGTGCCGGTATGCTGGGCGTGGGGCGCAATACACTGTACCGGAAAATCCGCAAGTACAACCTTAAGAGCTGAAGGGAGTTGCGGCGGTGGCTCTTGATTACAGTAAAATTTTTACCCGGTATGATTTAAAGGTAACCAGTAAGCAGAGCGAAACGAAGATACTAGTGGAAGATCAGGACCTGCAGGAGATTATGGACATTGTTATCCGGGGAGAAACGAGCAGCATGGCTGGCGCTCTGGAGAGGACCCTAAATAGAAAAGAGCCGCAGGAGATTATTTACCGGGCTTTGATACCGGCCATGGAGTATGTTAGCAGGCTATGGGATGAAAATGTTTACTATCTGCCTCAGACGCTCAATGCCTCAGACGCCATGCAAGTCGGGATTGAAATCTGTGAGCAAAAAATGGGCGGCTCTATGGAAAAAAAGGGCTTGATCATCACGCATACAGCAGAGGGAGATATCCATGACCTGGGGCAAAAAATCGTTAACGCCTTGTTGCGCGCGCAGGGCTATGAAGTCCTGGATCTGGGCTGTGATGTGCCAGTGGAACAAGTCGTGGACGCCGTCAAGCAGCACCGGCCCGTGATGTTGACCGGGACAGCCGGTATGTCGACTAATATGGAGGCCTTTCGCCGTATTGCCGAGAAATTGAGTGAGGCAGGCCTGGAAATTCCGTTTGCCTGCGGGGGAGGCGGCGGTGTTTCCCGCACCTATATTACCTCCTTTGACCTTGGTGTTTATGGCAGGGATGCTGCCGAGGCGCCACCGATGGCAGGAGATGCTTGTTCAGGATTATGCTGGAAAGAAATCCGCCAAAAATATAATCAATAAGCGTTCTATATTGGAGCACTGTTCCAATATGGAACGGCCAATAAACCGCTAAGAGCGGTATTTTTTTGAAACTGCTCCATAATGATACACTTGCTGCCGGCCGCTGTTCTAAAGAACGCGCAAAATTCTTACTATTCTATCTTTGGCATCCTTCTTGCAATAAACATAGAAAATGCGAGGGGGTGGTTTGTTGATGGCCTGAATGTTCGCAAATGTCCGATATTTGCTCGTGGTTGGGGAAAATAGAAAGGAGGAGACTTATAGTGCCTAAGTACACACAAATGGCTTACAATAGCGCGGACGAAATGATTTTCGGCACGGCTAAGCATCCGGTCAAATATGGCCGGGATTTTGAAGTAGGTGGCGGGTTCGTCTATCCGGAGTTGGTTCCGCACCCGCGTCCCGGCTCGGAAGAAACGAAAAAAAGTCTGCTGCGGGAATACGAGCGGATGGTCAATGACGTTTTAGAGCGGGCGGTGGCCCTGGG
>JAGXSS010000036.1 GCA_018334055.1 Peptococcaceae bacterium | reverse complement strand
GCGGAGGGGTCACACCCGTTCCCATCCCGAACACGGCAGTTAAGCCCTCCAGCGCTGATGGTACTTGGGACGCAAGTCCCCGGGAGAGTAGGACGCCGCCGGAATAATCTTAAAGCAACCCCAGAGCAAAAGCTCTGGGGTTGCTTGCTTTAAGAGGGTTACCGTAGCAACGCACCAATGGTGCGTTGTCCAAAATAGGCGTGCCATGTCACGACGCGAGCAGGGGTTTCGTAGCAACGCACCACTGGTGCGTTGTCCAAAGGCGTCGCTTAGGCGTGGTGCATTCCGGTGGTTCGGCGGGTACACCGCCGCTACGGGGGGTCGGCGTGCCATGTCACGACGCGAGCATGGGTTTCGTAGCAACGCACCAATGGTGCGTTGTCCAAAAACTGGGCTGGTCTGCCGTTGGCTGTGCATAAAGTAGTGTCGGGGGCATACGAGGTTTCGTGGGTCGCTTTTTTACGTTGCCTTAGTATGGCTCGCACATTACTTTAACACTCCTCTGCTAAAGTGGGTTGTGACAAAGTTTTTCACACACAATTTTGGGGAGGTATAAAGAGTGTTTATGAAAAAAAGCCTGCAGGTAAAAGCCCTGGCTATTCTATTCTGTGTTTCTCTCCTAGTTTCCCTGCTACCCACCGCCACCATGGCTACGACGCGCCCTATCACGATGGAGTTTGACGGCCGTCTTATAGCAAGTGAAGTCCCGCCAATTATCGTCGGCGGTCGCACGCTGGTGCCCATGCGCGTCGTTTTTGAAACGCTAGGTGCCTTGGTAACGTGGGATGAAAACACTAGGACTGTGACCGGGCACAAGGCGGGGAATGTTATTGTGCTCACTATCGGCAACCCTACCGCCACCGTCAACGGTAGCCCGGTACGCCTCGACCAGGCTCCGCGGATAACTGCCGGACGCACCTTGGTGCCGCTGCGCTTTGTGGCCGAAACACTGGGTGCCCTGGTAGAGTGGGATGAAAGCAAGGCGCTCGTCAAAATAACCAGCACCGCAGCGTCGGAGCGCCGTTCGCCCCTCGACCGTACTCTGCGCCTGACCACCGGCGGCGCGAGCTTCCCCTTCCCTCTCTATGCTCGCCTAACCGCAGAATATGCGCGCATCACCGCGCCCACTATCCAGATTGATTACGCCTCGGTAGGCTCCGGCGCCGGCATTCGCGGCCTTTTAGCGAGAACATTCGACTTTGCCGGCACCGATGCCCCACTGACCGATGAACAGATGGCCCAGGTGTTGCCAAACCAGGTGCTACATATCCCCACCGTCATGGGTGCCGTCGCGGTCATCTACAATGTCGAAGGAGTCCGCACCGGTCTGAGGCTAACTGCAGATGTCTTGGCCGACATTTTCCTCGGCCGCCTCACGCACTGGAATGACCCTAGGATTGTGCAGCTAAATGCCGGTGTAACGTTGCCCAACCAGCGCATCACCGTAGTGCGCCGCTCGGACGCCAGCGGAACGACATTTATCTTCACCGACTACCTTTCGGCAGTGAGCGAGCCTTGGAGAACCGGGCCTTCGCGAGGCACCGCAGTAGCTTGGCCCTCCCCCGGTAATGTCGGGGCGCGCGGTAACGAAGGTGTTTCGGCTCAGGTCGGGCAAATCCCAGGTGCGATAGGCTATGTGGAGCTCTCGCATGCCATCATCAACAAGCTGGACACCGTTGTTTTGCGCAACCGCGCCGGTAATTTTGTCGCCCCCTCCGTGGCGGCCACGACCGCCGCAGCTGCCGGTCTGGCTAGGGAAATACCTGCCGATATGCGGGCCTCCTTGGTTAACTCCCCCGGTGCTAACGCCTACCCGATTGTGGGGCTGACTTGGATAATCGTCTACCGCGACCAAACCGACTTGGCCAAGGCCAACGCGATGGTAGACTTCCTTCGTTGGGCGGTGGTGGAGCGCAACCTTGAGCCTTTTGCCGAAGAACTACACTACGCTCCCCTGGCGCAAGAACTCATCGACCGCGTGCGCGAGCAATTGCGGACACTGACCTTTCATGGCCTGCCCATCTGGAGATAAGGTAGGGGAAGGGTTCTTCCCCTACCTGACCGCCTCGGCCGCCGCACTGCTCCTGCTCTTGGTCGCCGGTATTTTGCTCATCGTCTTCAGAGGTGCCTGGCCGGCGCTGCACACCTTTGGCCTTGCCTTCTTGTTCGAAACTGTGTGGAATCCGGTGGCAGATGTTTATGGCGCTGCCCCGGCGATACTGGGAACCATCATCACCTCCCTCTTGGCGCTGGCGCTGGCCGGCCCTCTCGGCGTAGGAACGGCCATTTTCTTGAGTGAGCTGGCACCGCTTTGGCTGAGAAAACCGGCATCGTTTGTGGTGGAGTTGCTGGCGGCCGTGCCAAGTATTGTCTATGGGCTATGGGGGCTATTTGTTTTAGCCCCCATAATGCGGACTGTGCTGGGAGCTTGGCTCGAAAGAAACCTTGGCTTCTTGCCTATGTTTCAAGGCCCCTCCATTGGCGTCGGTGTATTGACGGCGTCGGTAGTTTTGACCATCGTTATCTTGCCGACTATTACGGCTATTTCGCGCGAAGTAATGCGGGCGGTGCCTAGTGAACTGCGCGAGGGCATGTATGCTTTGGGCGCAACGCGCTGGGAAGTCATTTCGCGCATTGTGCTGCCAAATAGTAAGACCGGTATTCTGGGAGCTTTGCTTTTAGCGCTCGGGCGGGCCATTGGCGAGGCCATGGCGGTGACGATGGTCATCGGCAATGCCAATGCCATCCCCACCAGCTTCTTGGCACCGGCGCAGACGGCCGCTTCGCAAATTGTCAATGAGTTTCCGGAGGCCTTTGACCTGCATCTGTCATCGCTGTTTTTGCTCGGCCTGGTGCTCTTAGTGATTACCCTCGTCATCAATGCCGGCGCTGTCTGGCTCGTCTATCGGACCAAGCAAAATGCAGGAGGTGCATTGATCCGCCATGAACGGTAAGCAATTGCGCCTAGCCAAAAGCTACTTATGGGAAGTAATCTGCCTGCTTTCGGGTTTCGCGGCCATGGCGGTACTTTTTCTTATTCTTTACTACATTGTGCGCCGTGGGGCGGGGGTCATAAATCTCTCCTTTCTCACGAATCTACCTACTCCGGTAGGTGTTCCCGGAGGCGGCATCGGCAACGCGCTCGTCGGGTCTGCCATTATGGTGGGGATAGGCACCCTTTTGGCCGTGCCCCAGGGCATTGCCGCCGCAATTTATCTTGACCAACACCGCGAAAGTAGGCTGGCCATAGCCACGCGCTTTGCCGCTCGGGTTTTAACCGGCGTACCCTCCCTAATTGTCGGCCTATTTGTCTTCACCTTGATGGTGCTCCGCACGGGTAGTTACTCGGCTTTGGCGGGGGGCCTCGCTTTGGCGGTAATGATGGTGCCGGTGATTACTCTCTCGGCCGAGGAGATGCTCCGCCTGGTGCCCTCCACCTGGCGAGAGGCCTCGCTGGCGCTTGGGGCCACCCACAGGCAGACGGTGCTGCGCCTTGTCTTGCCGGCGGCGACCAAGGGCATCACGGTCGGCATAATGTTGGCTATTGCTTTGGCCGCGGGTCAAACCGCACCAATTTTGCTTACCGCGCTAACCAGCCGTTTTTGGCTGGAGAACCTGCAGCAGCCCACGGCCTCTCTGCCGGTGCTCATTTATAGCTACGCCATCACCCCTTTTGCCGATTGGCAGCAGCAAGCCTGGGGCGCCGCCTTGGTGCTGGTTGTGATGGTGCTCTTGCTTAATGTGGCCGCACAGCTATTTGTCGCCGCTAGGAACAGGGAGGTGTAGCATGGCCGAGAGCGTAACTGTCGAAAATTTATCTTTTTGGTTTGGCAAGCAACAGGTGCTCAAGGATGTTTCCCTGTCAGCGCAGGCCAGAGAAGTGACGGCGTTAATCGGTCCCTCAGGCTGCGGCAAGACCACCTTGCTCCGCTGCATCAATCGCCTCTACCGTCTATACTCCGGGGCTAGTATTACCGGTAAAATAACCGTGGGCACAGAAAATGTGCTCGACCCGCATATTGACCAAGTGGAGCTACGGCGGCGGGTGGGGATGATCTTTCAAAAGCCCAATCCCTTCCCCCATTTGTCGATTTTTGAGAATGTGGCGGCTGGCATTCGTTTGCATGGCCTAGCGCAGGGCCGCGAGGTGGCCGAACGGGTGGAAAGCTGTTTGAAGAAAGTAGCGCTTTGGGAAGAAGTCAAAGATCGCCTAGATCGCCCCGGCACCATGCTCTCCATCGGTCAACAGCAGCGCCTGTGCCTCGCCCGCACCTTGGCCGTGGAGCCTAGGGTGTTCTTGATGGATGAGCCCTGTGCCTCGCTTGACCCGGTGAGCACCATGCGCATCGAAGAGCTGATTCGAGAGCTGCACAAGGAGTACACGGTCATCATTGTCACCCATAATATGCAACAGGCGGCCCGCATCTCTCAGCAGACAGCCTTTGTCCTAAATGGTGAAGTGGTGGAAGTAGGTCGCACCGCCGAGATGTTCGTGCGCACTCGCGACGAGAGAACTGAGGCTTACCTGACTGGGAAAATGGGCTAAAAAAGCAAGGGCTACATCGACAAGCAAGCAGTGCTCTGACGCTTTTTAGCGCGCAGAGCATTTTTTTATTCCGGTGGTTCGGCGGTGTGGTACACAGCCGCTACGGGGGTCGGCGTGCCATGTCACGCCGCTACCCGGGACGCAAAGATTGGGGACGGTGCGTTGTCCATGTGTCACCCAAAAACACCATGGGGAAGGTGTTGGTTACCTTGTCTGGCGGTGTGGTACACAGCCGCTACGGGGGTCGGCGTGCCATGTCACGCCGCTACCCGGGACGCAAAGATAGGGGACGGTGCGAGGGGGAATTTCGTAGCAACGCACTGTTGGTGCGTTGTCCATGTGTCACCCAAAAACACCATGGGGAAGGTGTTGGTGACCTTGTCTGGCGGTGTAATACCCCGGCCGCTACGGGGGGTCGGCGTGCCATGTCACGCCGCTACCCGGGACGTAAAGATAGGGGACGGTGCGAGGGGGAATTTCGTAGCAACGCACTGTTGGTGCGTTGTCCATGTGTCACCCAAAAACACCATGGGGAAGGTGTTTATAATCTTACTTGGAGGGTGAAATAAGTGGTCTAAACTCATGGCCTATGTTAGGATAATGAGTTAATAGACATACTAGGTGAAGGGGGTAGGGGCATGAGAGAGGGCTACACTTTTGATGATGTCTTGCTGGTTCCCCGCAAGTCTGAGGTTCTGCCTCGGGATGCGGAAACCGCGACATGGCTGACTAAGGACATCAGGCTGAATATCCCCATTTTGAGTGCGGGGATGGATACGGTGACGGAGGCCCGCATGGCTATCGCCATGGCCCGTGAAGGGGGTCTGGGTGTAATCCACAAGAATATGAGTGTGGAAGAGCAGGCGTCGGAAGTGGACAGGGTTAAGCGCTCTGAGCATGGCGTAATCACCGACCCTATTTTCTTGTCGCCGGATCACCTGATTCGCGATGCACTGCGCCTCATGGAGCGCTACCATATCTCGGGGGTGCCGATTACGGTGCAGGGGAAATTAGTCGGCATCATCACTAACCGCGATATTCGTTTTGAAGTGGACCTTGATGCGAAAATAGATACGGCGATGACGAAGGAAAACTTAGTGACGGCCTCTAGGGGCACCACTCTAGACGAGGCCAAGGCAATTCTCTGGAAGCACAAAATCGAAAAATTGCCCTTGGTAGACAATAATTTTCAGCTGGTGGGCCTGATAACCATCAAGGATATCGAAAAAACTCGCATGTACCCTCACTCCACCAAGGATGCTTTAGGTAGGTTGCGCGTGGCGGCGGCGATAGGGGTAGGACCGGGTAACATGGAGCGCGCCGCGGCTTTGGTGGCATCGGGCGTGGATGTTTTAGTTGTCGATACTGCGCATGGGCATTCGAGCGGGGTGCTCCACCAAGTGCGCGAGATAAAGGCGGCCTGGCCGAAAGTGGCCTTGGTGGCCGGCAACATAGCTACCGCCGAGGCGGTGTGCGACTTGATTGCTGCGGGGGCGGACGCCCTCAAGGTGGGCATCGGCCCGGGTTCCATCTGCACTACGCGGGTGGTTGCCGGTGTGGGGGTGCCGCAAATTACCGCCATTATGGACTGTGCCCAGGCGGCGGCTCCCTACGGTGTGCCCGTCATTGCCGACGGCGGCATTAAGTATTCGGGCGATGTGGTCAAGGCTTTGGCGGCCGGTGCGGCCACCGTTATGCTGGGCAACCTATTAGCCGGAACTGAGGAAAGCCCGGGCGAGACCGAGGTCTACCAGGGGCGCACCTACAAAGTCTATCGTGGGATGGGTAGCCTAGCTTCCATGGAGCGAGGCTCTAAGGACCGTTACTTCCAAGAGCAACAGAGCAAGTCCGTGCCCGAGGGCATCGAAGGGCGCGTGCCCTACCGCGGCCCCTTGGCGGAGACCATCTACCAAATTGTCGGGGGCTTGAAGTCCGGTATGGGATATTGCGGTTGCCAGTCCATTCTAGAGCTACAAAGAGCGACTGAATTCATGAAGATAACGGCCGCAGGGCTCAGGGAAAGCCACCCGCACGACGTTAATATCACCAAGGAAGCGCCTAATTACAGTCGCTCTTAACATTATCTTAATCTTGCCGCTTAATAGGCAGGATTAGTTCCTTCCCCTGACGAACTTGTAGCTTGTAAAAACGGCAGGTGTTTTTTGAAGGAGGAGATTTTGTTTGAAGCAGTTTACCACCGAACAGCTCCGCAATATCTGTCTCGCCGGACATGGCGGGGCAGGTAAGACCAGCTTTCTCGAAGCGGCCTTGTATGGTTGCGGGCACATCGACCGCATGGGCAAGGTGGACGAGGGGACCACGGTCTCTGACCATGATCCGGAGGAAGTAAAGCGGGCTATCTCTATCTCGACATCTCTGGGCCCTTGCGTGGCGCAGGGGCATAAGGTCAATTTTATCGACACGCCGGGCTACTTCGATTTTGTGGGCGAGGTTAAAGGTGCCTTGCGGGCGGCGGATGCTGCGCTGATCTTTGCCTGCGCGGTGTCGGGGGTCGAGGTTGGTACCGAAAAGGTCTGGGCCTATGCCAGCGAGGGCAATCTGCCGCGCGCCTTCTTTATAAACAAGATGGACCGCGAGAATGCCAACTTTGCGCGGGTAGTCGGGCAGATAAAAGAGGTCTTTGGCAGTAGCGCCGCTCCCATTCAGATGCCCATTGGGTCTGAGGCGAAGCTGGTCGGCATTGTGGACCTGCTCATGGAAAAGGCGTTTTACTACACTGATGGCGGGCGCAAACTAGAAGAAAAGCCCATTCCGGCGGAGCTCATGGCCCAGGCGGCGGAGTACCGCGCGGTACTGCTTGAGGCTATTGCGGAGACGGACGACGAGTTGTTAGAGAAGTACCTTGAGGGACAAGAGCTTACTCTTGAAGAAGTCATGCGCGGCGCTAAGGCGGGCATTCTCGCCGGCAAGCTGACGCCTATTTTATGCGGCTCGTCGCTGAAAAATATCGGCATGAAGTCGGCCCTTGATGCCATCATCCGGTACTTCCCTTCCCCGAAGGATTTTGCCCCGCAAAGTGGCGTGAACCCAAAATCAAAGAGCGAGGAACAGCGCCTTTCCGCCGTTACCGCTCCTTTCTCCGCCTTGGTCTTTAAGACCATGGCTGACCCCTATGTGGGCAAGCTTTCGCTCTTTAGGGTCTACTCGGGGGCCATAAAATCAGATTCATCGGTCTTTAATAGCACTAAGGAAAACGCCGAGCGCATCGGGCAGCTCTTTGTCGTGCGGGGCAAGACGCAGGAAGCCGTCACCGAACTCATAGCCGGGGATATCGGTGCCGTGGCTAAACTACAGGCCACCGCCACCGGCGATACCCTCGCCGATAAAGAACACCCCATTCGTTACCAAGGAGTGGCCTTTCCTCGGCCCACCATTTCTATGGCGGTCGAACCAAAATCCAAGGGCGATGAAGAAAAGATAGGCAGTTCCTTTAGCAGGCTGCAAGAAGAAGACCTTACCTTTATGGTGCGGCGCGAAACCGAAACCCGGCAGACCATCATCTCGGGCATGGGTGAGCTGCATCTTGAAGTAATCGTCAGCCGCATTGCCAAGAAATTTGGCGTCGAGGTGGTCATCTCGCTACCTAAAGTGCCTTACCGCGAGACCATTCGCAGCTCGGTGCGCATGGAGGGCAAGCACAAGAAGCAATCCGGCGGCAAGGGGCAGTTCGGCCATGTGTGGATTGAAATGGAACCAACGGAAGCGGGATTGGGCTTTGAATTTGTGGACAAGGTCTTTGGCGGTGCTGTGCCTCGCCAGTATATCCCAGCCGTCGAGAAGGGCATTAGAGAGACACTGGATGAGGGCGTCATTGCAGGTTATCGGGTCGTCGATGTGCGCGTGACGCTGGTGGATGGGTCAAGTCATCCGGTCGACTCTTCGGAGATGGCCTTTAAGATTGCCGGTGCGCTTGCCTTTAAGAAGGCTTTTGCCGCCTGCCGGCCCATTCTCCTTGAGCCTATCGTCAACCTTGAGGTAAAGGTTCCTGATACCGACATGGGCACCATTATTGGTGACTTAAATAAAAAGCGGGGCCGCATTCTCGGCATGGAGCCCCAGGATGGCATGCAGTTAGTTAAGGCGCAGGCACCATTGGGCGAGTTGTTCAAGTATGCCACGGACCTGCGTTCCATGACCCAGGGCAGGGCGTCCTTCACCACACAACATTCCCACTACGAAGAGGTGCCAAGCAACGTGGCCGACCCAATCATCGCCGCTGCCGCCAAGAAGGAAGAAGAATAATTAGAATAAGGGGCATGCTATGTATCCGACAGTCTACTTGCAGAAAGAGCGCCGTCCGCGGATTATGGCGGGCCACCCTTGGATTTTTCAAAGCGATATCGGGCGCGTGGCCGGTACCCCCCTTGCCGGGGGACTGGTAAGAGTGCAGAACCACGCGGGTGCTTTTGTGGGCATCGGGTACTACAACCCCGACAGTCAAATTGTGGTGCGCCTTTTGACTAGGCAGGACGAAGAGATAAACCCCCAATTTTTTCAGAGGCGCATCGGCGAAGCGCTTTCCCTGCGCCGGAAAGTGGTGGATAAAGACACTACCGCCTACCGTCTGGTGCACAGCGAGGCAGATTATTTGCCGGGGTTGGTAGTCGACATCTATGGTCAATATGCGGTGCTTCAAGTCTTAACGCTAGGGCTTGAGCCCTATACCGAGATTATCGCCGATTGTCTGCGCGACACCCTAGGAATCAAGGGCCTAGTCCTCCGTAACGACGTGTCCGTGCGTCGGCTGGAAGGGTTAGACCTGGGCGTTAGTTTTCTTGGGGATTCTTTCTCCCCTCATGTGGAGGTCAAGGAGAATGGTCTGCGCTTCGAGGTTGACCTCTGGTCGGGGCAAAAAACGGGTTACTTCCTCGACCAGCGCGAAAACCGTGCCTTTATTCGGCCCTTTGTGCAAGGGATGCGAGTGCTCGACTGTTTTAGTCACACTGGGTCATTTGCGGTGCATGCCGCACATTTTGGTGCGAGCGAGGTCACGGCGGTGGACATTGCGGCGACAGCGGTAGAGGGGACTTTGAAGAATGCCGCCCTGAACAACGTGCCTGGTGTCTCTGCCGTCGTGGCCAATGCCTTTGATTTTCTTAGAGAGCAGGTCGATGCGCGAGAGCGCTACGGTGCGGTGCTCATCGACCCGCCAGCCTTCACGAAAAGCAAGGCCTCCCTCCCTGCCGCGCGGCGCGGCTACAAGGAGGTCAACCTAAGGGGCATGAAGCTCGTGAGCCCCGGCGGGTACCTCGTTACCTCAAGTTGCTCTTACCACTTGTCCCGCGAAGATTTTTTGGCCATTCTAAACGAGGCCGCCGCGGACGCCCATCGCCAAGTGAAAGTGGTGGCTATTCGTGGCCAGGGGATGGATCACCCCTTGCTCTTGGCCGCGCGGGAGACGAGTTACCTCAAATTTGTGGTGCTCCAGATTTGGTAAGCATGTTGTAGTAAGGCCGTCGCGAGGAATCGCGGCGGTTTTTGCTTTAAGTAGCCAAACCGCACTAGAAAACCGCGCTAGCGCGAGCAATTTGAAGCTAGGGCAGGCAACAGAGCAAATTGTGCCCCAGAACGCTAATTTTGGTAGTTGAGAAGGCCGATTGGGTATACTATCATAAAGGTCAGGGAAGGACAAAGAAGGAAGTGCCGCAATGCCCAACTTGGCGGATGTCATCGAGGCCTACCTAGTAGAACTGCTGCAACAGGCAGAGCAGAGGTCTATTGTCATACAGCGCAGCGATTTGGCCGCACTATTTGCTTGTGCGCCTTCGCAGGTCAGCTATGTCCTGCAGACTCGTTTTATACCCCAGCGCGGCTACCTAGTCGAAACCCGCCGCGGCGGAGGTGGGTACATACGCATCACGGGCTTGCTGCCGAGTGTTGACGAGTTGTGGAGGCAGGCTCTGGAGATTTCGTCCTTTGCGCTGACCATAAGCGATGCCCGCCACCTCATCGGCCTCTTGTACCAAGCCGGACTGATTACGGCACGGGAGGCGCGACTGCTCAGGGTGGCGCTAGAGAGGGCGGTCCTCCGCCTCGAGCAGCCTTGGCATGACGAGGTGCGCGCCGAACTAATGCGGTCTATGTTGGCCACTTTAATGACCAGTAGGGAGGAATAAAGAATGCTCTGTGAAGAATGCAGGAAACACCAAGCCAACGTTCATGTCACACAGGTCTTAAATGGGGAGCGAACCGAGAAGAATCTGTGTGAGCACTGCGCGCAGGCGATGGGCGAGCTAGACCTTGCGGGCCTTGGGTCGGGTAGTTTTAATATTAACAACTTATTGGCGGGAATCATGAGCATGGAGCAGGGGTCGCTCCCACTAAAGTCGCGCGGCATGGCTTGTGCTACCTGTGGGATGGACTATCGGCGCTTTGCCGAGGGTGGAAGGCTAGGCTGTGCCGATTGCTACCAGACTTTTAGCCGCCAACTGGAACCCCTATTGAAGCGCATTCACGGTACCCCCACCCATCAGGGTAAGCTGCCGAGCCGCGGTGCATTGTCCGTGAACCGCAAGCGACACCTCAGCCGTTTAAAGGGCGAACTCAAGGCGGCGGTGGAACAGGAGCACTTTGAACGGGCGGCCGAACTCAGAGATCAAATTAAGCGGGTAGAGCAAGAAGAAGTGCAATAAAAGAACAATGGAAAGGAGGGTGAGCACAGTGGATTGCCGAGCAAAGTGGGTAGCAGGCGGAGAGGCTTCCGACCCGATCGTCATTTCTAGCCGGGTGCGTCTGGCGCGAAATCTGAAGGGCATTCCTTTCCCCGGAGCCATGAGCAGTAAAGAGGGAAGCGAGGTCCTCTCGCGCGTCGCCAAATTGCTAGAGCAGAAGGCGCCGCATGGATATGAAGTATTTTACATGGCGAAAATGCCCCAAGTCGAGCGCTTAGCCCTCGTCGAGGAGCACCTTATAAGTTATGACTTGGCGAACAAAACAGAAGGTGCGGTGGCTATTTCTCGGGATGGTGCTACCTCGGTCATGTTGAATGAAGAGGACCATCTGCGCATTCAGGCGCTGCTCCCCGGGCTTTCTCTGGAGGAGGCGTGGCAGACGGCAAATAGCTGCGATGACCTCCTTGAAGCAGAACTCGACTTCGCTTTTCACGAGGATTATGGTTATCTTACGGCCTGCCCCACCAATGTGGGCACAGGCATGCGCGCCTCAGTCATGCTCCATCTGCCCGCCTTGGTCGAGTCAAGGCAGATTGGGCGTCTCTTGGCGGCCATTGGCCAGTTTGGCCTGATGGCCCGCGGTCTTTATGGCGAAGGTACAGAGGCTAAGGGCAGTGTATTTCAGATTTCTAATCAGGTTACCTGCGGCATCGCGGAAGAAGAAATTGTCCGCAATCTAAAAGCCGTGGTAGAGCAAATCAAAGCCCAAGAACAGGCGCACCTGCAGAAGATGGTCGCGGCGCAGCGGCTAAAAATAGAAGATAGGGTCTATCGTGCTCTGGGTCTTTTGACCAATGCCCGGGTGCTTGACAGCAGCGAGGCCATGGTCCTCTTGTCGGAGCTTCGCCTAGGGGTTTCGGCAGGCCTGCTCTCCCTACCGGTGGGGGTGTTGTCGGAGCTCTTGGTATTAGTGCAGCCCGGGGTACTGCAGACGGTGAACAAGGTTAATTTAGACGCCTTGGAGCGCGATATAAAGCGCGGGGAGATCGTCCGCCGGCGTCTCTTAGAGGTTTTAGGGAGGGAAAAACAATGATGTTTCCATTAATGCCGGGCGCAGAACAGGTTCTTGCCGCCGCCGAGGAAAATGCGCGGCAGCTCAAGCATGCCATTGTCGGAACGGAGCATCTCCTGCTTGGGGTGGTAGTGACCCTGACGGGAGAACGCGCCGAAGCCCTACAAAATTTAGGTCTGACCAAGGAGAGGGTGCTCGAACAATTATCGGGACTGGTACCTCTGGGTGAAGGCGGTGCGGTGCAGGGTGCTTCCGCACGGGTGAAGAAAGTGCTGGAGCTTGCCTTCGCCGAGGCACGCAAGCAGGGGTTCGTGGCCATCGATGTCGCTCACATCCTCATCGGTCTCTTGCAAGAGGGTGAAGGGGTTGGCGCCGTCATCCTCATGGCTCTGGGCATCGACCTAGACAGCATGCGGGAGGTTTTCGCCGTTATGGAAGACGGCCCCGAGGAGCCTCTGGCCGAGCGTCCGGCCAGTGACAGCGGCGAGCGGCAGAAAAAACAAAAGGGCAAGACGCCTACCCTCGACGCGCACGGGCGGGACTTTACGAAGCTGGCGCTGGAGGGGGCACTAGACCCGGTAATCGGTCGCGCCAAGGAAATGTCCAGGGTTATCCAGATACTTTCGCGTCGCACCAAGAATAATCCTGTGCTCATCGGTGAGCCTGGGGTTGGCAAGACTGCCATTGCCGAAGGGTTAGCGCAAAGGATTGTGCAGGGAGCCGTGCCGGAGACGCTCCGTGGCAAGAGAGTGGTTGCGCTCGACATGGCGGCGCTGGTTGCCGGCACCAAGTATCGGGGCGAGTTTGAGGAGCGCCTCAAAAAAGTGGTGCAAGAAATACAGCAGGCGCAGAATATTGTGCTTTTTATTGATGAAATGCATACCATTATCGGTGCCGGCGGGGCCGAAGGGGCCATTGACGCGAGCAATATTCTTAAGCCGGCCTTGGCGAGGGGGGAGCTGCAGTGTGTAGGCGCGACCACCCTCGATGAGTATCGCCGGCACGTGGAGAGGGACCCGGCCCTAGAAAGGCGGTTTCAGCCGGTCATGGTCGATGCGCCGACACAAGAGGCCGCCATTGAGATTCTCAAGGGTCTACGGGACCTTTACGAGGCCCACCATCGGGTGAAAATACCGGATGAGACTATTGAAGCGGCGGTCAAGTTGTCGGAGCGCTACATCGCCGACCGGTTTTTGCCAGACAAAGCCATCGATTTGATCGATGAGGCGGGCAGCCGCGTGCGGCTCGCTAACTTTACCGCACCCCCCAATGTGAAGGAGTTAGAGGACGAGCTTAATCGTCTCAAGCAGGAGAAGGCGGCCGCCGCTACTAACCAAGAATATGAAAAAGCGGCAGGCTTGCGGGATAAAGAAAAGGAACTGCGCGATCAACTCGAAGAGTTGCGGCAGAACTGGGAGAAGGAGCGCATGCGGAGCGAGGCCACTGTGACCCCGGAGGACGTGGCGCATATTGTGGCTGCCTGGACAGGCATACCGGTCAACCGGCTCAAGGAAGAGGAGTCGGAGCGACTGCTCAATTTAGAAAGCATCTTACATGAGCGCGTAGTCGGGCAGGAGCAGGCGGTGCGTGCGGTATCGCGCGCCTTGCGCCGAGCGCGCGCGGGGCTTAAGGACCCTTTGCGCCCCATCGGTTCGTTCTATTTCCTTGGGCCTACCGGGGTAGGCAAGACCGAGCTGGCCAAGGCGCTGGCGGAAGCGATGTTTGGCGATGAAAATTCGGTGACTCGCATCGATATGTCAGAATACAGTGAGCGTCACACCGTTTCTCGCCTAGTCGGTTCTCCACCGGGTTACGTCGGCTATGACGATGGTGGACAACTGACCGAGGCAGTGCGCCGCAAGCCCTATGGGGTGGTGCTCTTTGATGAGATGGAAAAGGCGCACCCCGAGGTCTTCAACGTGCTCCTGCAGGTCCTAGAGGATGGTCGCTTGACCGATGCCAAGGGAAGAAAGGTCAATTTCCAGAACACCATTATCATCATGACTTCAAACATCGGGGCGGAGACTGCCCAGAAGGGGGGGGCGCTCGGCTTCGGCGACCGCAGCTCCGAGCGTGAGAACCAGAGTGCCTATGAGGCCATGCGCGGACGCTTTCTTCTGGAACTGAAAAAGTCGGTGCGGCCGGAGTTTCTCAACCGCATTGATGATACAATCGTCTTTCACCGCTTAGAAAAAGGTGACATGACGAAGATAGTGGGCATCATGCTGCGCGAGCTCGCGACCAGGGTAAAGGAATATGGCTTGACGGTTACCTTTAGCGAGGAAGCCCAAGCCTTGCTAGCTGAGGAGGGCTATGACCCGCTCTATGGGGCGAGGCCGCTCAGGCGCGCCATTCAACAAAGAATTGAAGACGAACTCTCCGAGCGCGTCTTAAAGGGTGAATTTGGCGAAGGAAGCAGTGTGCACATCAGCGCAGTCAATGGCGAACTGGTGTTTAACAAAGAGTGATTTCTTGAGCCGGCAGATAAGTGCCGGCTCTGTTTTTTTACCGCGCCTAGCGCAAACGCGTGTTATAATGGTTAAAAGTTCTTAATTTGTCGCGGTTATTGCGACAACGCACCAATGGTGCGTTGCTACGGGGTGTGCCCGGCATGGGCGTTAATCGTAGCGACGGTGTATTACACCGTCGACCTCGTAGAACACCTTTCCCCCGCATTAGTCCCGTTTGTTGGTCAAACATGGACAACGCACCATTGGTGCGTTGCTACGGGGTGTGCCCGGCATGGGCGTTAATCGTAGCGACGGTGTATTACACCGTCGACCTCGTAGAACACCTTTTTCCCGCGTTAGTCCCGTTTGTTGGTCAAACATGGACAACGCACCATTGGTGCGTTGCTACGGGGGGCCGTTGTAAACATGGACAACGCACCAATGGTGCGTTGCTACGGGGGGCCGTTGTAAACATGGACAACGCACCAGTGGTGCGTTGCTACGGGGGGCCGTTGTAAACATGGACAACGCACCATTGGTGCGTTGCTACGGAAGGCTCGTTATCTCGTAGCGACGGTGTATTACACCGTCGTCCTCGCGGAACATCTTTTTCGACAACGCACCATTGGTGCCATAGCCATGGGCGGCTCATTATCTCGAGATTGTTTGCAAAAGGTGGTTTTTATGGGGGAGAAGACTCGGTTTTTTTGCACCGAATGCGGCCAGGAGAGCCTGAAATGGGTAGGCAGGTGCCCCGGGTGTGGGGTGTGGAACACCATGGTGGAGGGGCTGGTTGCTAAAAAAAGCAAGGAGCCCCGCCTCCGCACGGTCGAGAACCCTCTCGTCCCTCTTGGTTCGGTCACCGCCCTAGGCAAAACACGCATCTTAACCCACTCGCCCGAGCTTGACTTGGTGCTTGGGGGTGGCGTTGTTCCGGGGTCGGTGGTACTTGTAGGTGGCGACCCGGGCATTGGCAAGTCGACGCTCATGCTCCAAGCTGCCCATGCCTTGGTTTCGCAGGGGCGCAAGGTGGTCTATGCCTCCGGCGAGGAGTCGCTTGAGCAAATCAGGCTCAGGGCAGAGCGACTTGAGGCGCGGGCGGGGGAGTTATTGGTCACCACCGAAACCGATGTCAGCCAGCTCATTACCTTGCTGCAAGCGGCAGCGCCGGAAGTTGTGGTGATAGATTCCATCCAGACCATGTACAACAATGTCTTGCCTTCGGCTCCCGGCAGCGTGGGGCAAATTCGCGAGTGTTCCGCTCTCCTCATCCGCCTAGCGAAGGAATCTGGCATGAGCATCTTCTTGGTCGGGCATGTGACTAAGGAAGGGGCGATAGCCGGCCCGCGGGTGCTCGAACACATGGTCGATGCTGTGCTATACTTTGAGGGTGAGCGTCACTTGGCTTTCCGCTTGCTCAGGGCGGTAAAAAACCGCTTTGGTTCTACCAATGAGGTCGGCGTCTTTCAAATGGGGCTCAGGGGCTTGGTGGATGTAGCGAACCCTTCGGAGCTACTGTTGACCGAGAGACCGGTGGATGTGGCAGGCTCCGTCGTGGTTCCCATCATCGAGGGCACGCGGCCGCTCTTGGTTGAGCTGCAGGCTCTTTTGAGCCCGGCCAATTTCGGCAACCCACGCCGCACCACTTCGGGAGTTGAAAGCAACCGCGTGGCTATGATTCTGGCCGTGCTAGAGCGGCGGGCGGGGCTTGATATTACCCATCATGACAGTTATGTTAATGCCGTCGGTGGCATGAAGGTAGGCGACCCGGCGGCCGATTTGGCGATAGCGGTGTGTCTGGCCTCCAGTCTGCGCAACGCTCGCATCAACAGACAACTCGCCGTGGTCGGAGAGGTGGGGTTGACGGGCGAGGTGCGCGGCGTCAGCCGCATTGAGACTCGAGCGGCCGAAGTTGCTAAGCTTGGTTTCAAGCATTTCATCGTTCCGTCGCGTCACATGAAGGAGCTAAAGGCGCAAGGCGGTGGAATCTCCTTATATCCCGTAGATAACCTAGGCGAGGCTTTGCAGGTAGCGTGGAATCTTTAAAGGGGGTGGTGTTTTTGTCAGATAACGAAAAATTACTCAGCGCTTTGCGCATCTTAGCACCGGGGACACTGCTCAGAGAAGGCCTAGACAATGTCCTGCGAGCCAAGACGGGCGCACTCATGGTGATTGGCGATTCGCCCCAGGTGATGTCCATTGTCGACGGGGGCTTTGCTCTCGATTGCGAATTCTCCCCCACCTCGCTCTATGAGTTGGCCAAAATGGATGGCGCTATTATCTTAAATAAGGATGCCAAGCGTATTCTCTACGCCAATGCCGAACTCGTGCCCGATGCCACCATACCGTCCTCCGAAACAGGCATTAGGCACCGCACCGCTGAGCGCACCGCCAAGCAGACGGGCGAAGTGGTGGTGGCTATCTCGCAGCGCCGTTCTATCATTACCCTCTACCGCGGGTCGATTAAGTACATATTGCGCGATTTTGCCGAACTGACCGCCAAGGCTAATCAGGCCATCAGCGCTCTCGAGAAGTACAAGAGCAGCCTCGACAAAATTCTCGCGGAGCTTTCCTTGCAGGAGTTTCGCGACACTGCGACTGTCTACGATGTCGCCACCGCCGTGCATCGTGCCGAGACCGCGCTCCGCGGGGCCAATGAGGTGCGGCGGTACTTGGTGGAGATGGGCGCGGAGGGTCGGCTCATTCGCATGCAGCTCATTGAGCTTTCCCGCGACGTCGATGAGGAGACCAACCTCCTCATTCGCGATTACCTGCCACTCGGCGAGCCGCGCAGTGTCCAAGAAATTCGCAATCAGCTAAGTGCCCTTAGCGTCGATGAGTTGCTCAACCCCCTTTCCATTTGTCGCGTGCTTGGCCATGGGGCTAGTTTAAACGCCCTAGACCAAAATATAGCCCCGTCCGGTTACCGCCTGCTCAGTAAGTTGCAGCGCCTGCCGGAGGGCATCATCGACAACCTCATCGCCGCTTTCGGAGATTTTGGGGGCATTCTTGCGGCAACGCTGGAGGAACTTGATGAAGTCGAGGGCATCGGTGAAATTCGAGCCAGAGCAATCAAGAATGGTTTAGAAAGGCTGCGCGAGCAAGTCGCGAGTCAACGGCGTTAGGAGTTGGTATGGTGTTATTATGGCAAGAAGGGCGTTCATACTTAGCAATATTAGCGGTGGTGGCAGTGGGGGCGTACTTGCTATACCCCCCGCTGCTGATACTACCTTTTTTGGGGGTAGGCTTTTTAGCATACTTTTTTCGCGATCCCGAGCGTGCCCACCCGGAAGAGAAACAAGGCGAGGTTACTTTCTTGTCGCCGGCCGATGGCAAGGTCATGGTCGTGGCCGAGGTAGATGAACCCTATTTTTTTGCCGGTCCCGCTAAGCTCGTCACCATTTTTTTGAGCCCCCTCGATGTGCATGTCAATCGTGCCCCCATCGCGGGGGAGGTAGTCGGGGTGCGACATAAAAAGGGCTTGTTCCGCCCGGCGTTCTTGGCCGATGCCCCCTCAGTTAATGAACGAAATTATGTGGCGATACGTGGTGAATCTACCCAGTGCCTCCTGGTACAAATTGTCGGGGTGGTGGCCCGGCGCGTGGTGTGCTGGGTAAAAATGGGAGACAAGCTAGAGAGAGGCGCTAAGTTTGGGGTCATGAAGTTTGGCTCCTCGATGCAAGTCTTCATGCCTTTGGCCGCCACCTGCACCGTGCGTGCGGGGGAGCGAGTAGTGGGCGGAGAAACCGTCATAGGAGTGATCTCTCGTGCAGAGCTGGGTTAGGCGTTTCTTGCCCTCGGCCTTCACCTTGGGCAATTTGTACCTGGGAATCTTGGCCATTGTGCTCGTCGTTTCCGGCGAGCACTGGCGTTCTGCGTCGTTCGTCATTATAGTAGGAATGTTTTTTGACGGCCTCGATGGGCGCTTGGCGCGGATGCTTGATGTTTCCAGTAGTTTCGGCAAGGAGCTGGACTCTTTGGCCGATGTCATCACCTTTGGGGTGGCGCCGGCGGTGCTGCTCATATATTTGCGGCCCGAGTCTGCGCTGTACCATGTGGCGGCAGTGGTCTTTGCTTTTTGCGGAGCCATTCGCCTCGCGCGCTTTAACACTCAGCCCTCTCTCCTCAAGGGGCACTTCACCGGTCTGCCCATACCGGCGGCCGGGGGTCTGGCAGCTACGGCCACGCTCTACTTTCACCAAGTGCCGTGGGGGTTACTGCCGGCTGTTTTCTTCGGCCTCGCGGCGCTCATGGTCAGTCGAGTACCCTACCCAGATTTCAAGGGGGTCAGACTGCCACAAAGCCAGGTAGTCCTCGCCATAACTATTGTGGGCACCGTCATCGTCCTGTGGTTCGCCCGGAGTTTCGTCTTCGTACCTCTGGTACTCTACGCTTTGTTCGGATTGGGCTGGCATCGGGCCTTGTGGCGCCGTCTGCCTGTTGCTTGGAAGATTCGCTACGAAAAGCAAAAAGCCGCCCGCCTTAAGCGGAGGCTGGAGAAAAGGGCGCGCCGGGTAAAATAAAAAGGCTACCCGAGCCGGGTAGCCTTGAGGAAAACCAGTTATCCTAATTTAAAGTAGCCAAGTGCAGAGGCGCGATTATTTTCTTTTTGGAGTACTTCTTGTATTTGTAGGCCGAGGAGTTCGCACATGGCGGTGATGTAAAAGAGGTTGTTGCCAATCTCTACCTCGACGATATCGCGGCAATGATCGCAGAGCTCTCCTTGAATATGGCTAGAGGCACTCTCCTTGAAATCGGATAGGAGCATGCTCTCGGGGATGGGCTGTTTTTCGACGCAAATTCTAATGCACCCGCAGCTTGTCGCCGCCTTAGCCACGGCTCGGTTGACCCTCGCTGAGGACTCTTGGCACTTGGTCAGGGTATCGAGAATGCTGCTGTGCCGGACTAGGTTATTGCTAACCGTTTGCTGAAAAGTGGTGCAGAAATCTTCCAAGGCTATCACCTCTTCATCATCGTCATTAGTTAGATTATCCTACACGTGACGGGAGATGTCAAACTGACAATGGTTCGATGCCGCTAAACGCAGGCTCCCACAAAAAATATTTGACATGCCGTGAACCTTGTGCTATGATTCAGATTTATTTGACTTGCATAGGGTGATATGGTATAGTCAGTGGTGGGGGTGATGCTGTGTTCTCCATTGGCGATCGGGTGGTATACCCCATGCATGGGGCTGGGGTCATCGAGTCTTACGAAGAGCGGGAAATTCTAGGGAAGTGCCAGCGGTACTTTGTCATGCGCCTGCCGCTCGGAGAAATGAAGGTCTACATCCCTGAGAGTAATGTCGACAATATGGGGCTTAGGCAAATTGTCCCCACGAGCGATGTGGCCAAAGTCATAGCGGTGTTGCGCATGAAACACCCCGATGAAGAGGGCAATTGGAATCGCCGTTATCGGGCCAACCTAGACAAGTTGCGCACAGGCTGCATCATGGAGGTCGCCCAGGTGGTGAGCAACCTCATGGCCAGAGAGAGGCAAAAAGGTCTCTCGACAGGGGAGAAACGCATGTTAGACACCGCCCGGCAGATTCTCATCAGCGAATTAATTTTAGTAGAAAACACCAGCGAGGCTTTAGTGCAGGAATTGATTGCGAGAGAATGCTGCTAGGGCGTCACAGACGCCTTTTTTTATGTCATAATATAGGGGGGGGGATGATTTTGGGGAAGAAGATTGCTCGTGCTGCCCTGAGCATGCTGGGCACAGTACTT
Source organism: Peptococcaceae bacterium (assembly GCA_018334055.1). GTDB lineage: Bacteria > Bacillota > UBA994 > UBA994 > UBA994 > BS524. Next base: position 8,448 of record JAGXSS010000036.1, on the reverse strand, counting down.
GCTTTGAGTCTAATGTCGTCGGTGATACCATTTGTCGAGAATATCATGGCAATGAACCTGAGCCTGCTCATGGAAGTAGGGCTATATGTCGTCGGAGCTTTTGTAGGTGGACTTATATTCTTTTTGTTATCTCCGATGATGATAAAAATTAGCCTAGCGGTAGCAGAATATGCCGAGAACTATTTTCATCGCCTGCCGGTGCAAGATATCGTCATTGGGGCGCTCGGCTTAGTGATGGGGCTGGTCATCGCTAACCTGCTCACCGGACTTTTGAGCTTGGTGCCGATTGTCGGGGAGTACCTTAAGGTGCTCTCCTACCTCGTGCTCGGCTATATCGGTCTGGTCATCGCGGTGAAGAAGAGCGATGAAATTGTGGGGCTGCTTAGTGTCGGCAAGGGCGGGCCGCGCAGTGCGATGAAGGGCAAGCAAACATACAAGCTCCTTGACACCAGCGCTATCATCGACGGGCGCATTCTTGATATCAGCCGCACCGGCTTCCTCGAGGGAGTGTTGGTAGTGCCCTCTTTTGTGTTGGAGGAGCTTCGGCATGTAGCCGATAGCGCCGATGTTCTGCGCCGCAATCGCGGCCGACGCGGCCTGGATGTGTTGCATAATATTCAAAAAGAGAGCGCACTGCGGGTTGAGATTATGAACCGCGACTTTGATGATGTGGCGGAGGTCGACAGTAAGCTGGTTCGTCTCGCCCAACAGCTAGGCGCCAAAATAATTACTACCGACTACAATCTCAATAAGGTCTGTGAAGTGCAGGGGGTGCCGGTTCTTAATATCAATGACCTGGCCAATGCCGTCAAGCCCATGGTCTTGCCAGGCGAAGAGATGTCGGTTCAAGTCATGCGCGAGGGCAAGGAGCTCGGGCAGGGCGTGGCCTATCTTGACGATGGCACGATGATTGTCATCGAACAGGGCCGCCGCCACATTGGGGAACTAGTGGCCGTCATTGTCACCTCCGCCCTGCAAACCTCGGCCGGGCGCATGATTTTTGCGCGCCTCAAGTAAAACATGGCGAATATCTGTGTGCTCATTACCGCGGCTGGTAACAGCGCCCGCATGCCGGGCGGCCAAGATAAACTGGCCCTCAGGCTGGCGGGTAAGACTGTCCTCGCTCGTACCGTGGAGGCCTTTGTGCAAGCCGGCCTCCCTGATGTTTTTATCGTGGGCAAAGAAAAAGCGGAGGAGTATACTAAGGCGCTGGTTCCTCGGCACCCCTTTGTCTTTGTAGCGGGTGGCAAGACCAGGCAGGAGTCAGTCTATCGCGGACTCAAAGCCATCCCCAGTGCCTTTCAGTACGTGCTCATTCATGATGGCGCTCGCCCCTTTGTCAGCGGCGAACTCATTACGAATGTCGTCACCAAGATGAGGGAATGTGGGGCGGCAGTGCCGGGCATGCCGCTCGTGGACACGGTGGCCATAGCCAAGGAAAGTGCAGTAGATATGCTCCTCCCGCGGGAGAAACTTGTCGCCTTGCAAACGCCACAGGGCTTCTTGTTGTCGCTCATCCGCAGCGCTCACGATTATGCCCAGGAACATAGACTAGAGGCCACGGATGATAGCTCCCTAGTAGTGGCCATAAAAGGGGAAGTGGCCTTGGTGCCGGGAAGTCGCGAAAATGTGAAGATAACGACTTACGAGGACTATGAACGAGCCTGCCTTGCGGTTGGCAGCACGAGGGTCGGTTTTGGCATGGACACCCATCGGCTGGTCAGCGAACGAAAGCTGGTGCTGGGCGGGGTACTGATACCAAACGATGTCGGGTTGCTTGGTCACTCTGACGCCGATGTGGTTGTGCACGCGGTGATGGATGCTTTGCTTGGTGCCGTCGGGCTGGGCGACATTGGCGAACACTTTCCCGACACGCGGGAGCAGTTTCGTGGTGCGGTGAGCCTTGACCTATTGCTCCAGGTGGTTAAGCTCTTAGCGGGGCACAACGCGCACCCTGAGCACATCGACATCACGCTCCTTCTAGAAAAGCCCAAAATCGCGAGCTACAAGGCCGAGATGCGGGCGATTTTGGCAGCTGTCCTTGGTATTCCAGAGGAGAGGGTCAACATCAAGGCCACCACCAACGAGGGCCTCGGCTATGTTGGCGCCGGGAAAGGTGCCACTTGCTACGCTGTGGCTACGGTTACTTGCGCTCGGTAGGTGGTACTAATATAATTAGTGTATTTCAGAAGGCAGGTGAGGACCATGGACTTGGTGATTTACAATTCATTGACGAGACAGAAGGAGGCCTTTGTGCCGCGCGTTCCGGGGAAAGTTAGCATGTACCTGTGCGGCCCAACCGTATATAACCGCTTTCATATCGGCAATGCCCGCACCTTTGTGGTGGGCGACAGCATGCGGAGGATTCTCGCATACCTTGGCTACGAAGTTCTGTACGTGCAGAATTTTACTGATGTAGAAGATAAAATTATTAAGCGAGCTAAAGCGCTGGGGATTACGGAAAGCGGCTTAGCAGAGCAAGAAATCGCCAACTACTTTGCCGATGCCAGGAGGCTTGGCATTAGTCCGGCTGATGTCCACCCGCGGGTTACAGAACATATCAAGGACATTGTTGATTACATCGAACTGCTCATCGCCGGGGGCTATGCCTACCAGGCTCAGGGTGATGTCTATTTCGCCGTTGAAAAGTATGAAGAATATGGTAAGCTTAGCAACCAAAAGCTCGACGAACTCGTCGTTGGCAGCCGGGTCGAGCCGGGTGACGCCAAGCGTTTTGCGGCTGATTTTGCCCTTTGGAAGGCCGCGAAGCCCTCCGAGCCTTCTTGGGAAAGCCCCTGGGGGCCAGGACGGCCGGGCTGGCATATTGAGTGTTCGGCCATGGTGCGGAGCATCCTTGGGGGGCACATTGACATTCATGCCGGCGGCATGGACTTACTCTTCCCCCATCACGAAAACGAGCGAGCGCAAGGCGAAGCCCTCTGCGAGGGTGAGCCTTATGTGAAGTACTGGGTGCACATAGCCTTCTTAGTGATCAACAATGCTAAAATGTCAAAGTCGGCGGGCAATTTTTACACCGCGGCGGAGCTGCTCGAAAAGTATGACGGTAAGGTGCTGCGGTTTTTCTTGCAGAGTGCCCATTATCGCAGTCCTCTCAGTTTTGATATGGGGTTACTGGATAGTGCAGCCAGCGGACTGGGCCGCCTAGAGAATGCGGTGCTGGCGCTGCGACAGGCCAAGGAATTTATTCCTAAGGAACAAGCGGTGTTGACACTAGATTTTGCGGGATACGAAGATAAATTCAGAGCGGCCTTGGCGGATGATTTTAACACCGCTGAAGCCTGGGCGGTACTCTTTGACCTGGTCAAGGAGGTAAATATAGCGCTGGCGCGGCAAGCTTTCGGGGGCAGAGACGCAGCGGAGGCCGAGGCCTTTTTACTGCGTTTAGGCCATGTACTCGGCGTAGATCTCGCCTCAGCTACCTTCCTTGAGCAGCATATTGACGAACTCATCGCCAAACGGCAATCAGCGCGGGCCAACAAAGACTACCAGGCGGCCGATAGACACCGGGCCGAGCTCTTAAATATGGGCATCATCTTAGAGGACACCCCGCAGGGTGTGAGGTGGAAGAAGCAGTGAAACTTAAAGACATAGAAGCGTTTTCGCCGTCAGCTTGGGCTTATATCGGCGATGCCTACTATGAGTTAGCGATGCGCCTATTTTCCTTGCAGGAAGGCCCGCGCAGAATGAGTCAGATGCACGAAGAAACGGCGCACTTTGTGCGGGCTTCCTTTCAGGCCAAGGGCGAGCATGCCTTAGAAGCCATGCTGAGTACGGAGGAGCAAGACATTTACCGGCGTGGCCGCAACCAAAAGAGCGGCCAGGTGCCAAAGAGCGCCTCGGTGACTGAGTACCGCCGCAGCACAGGTCTAGAGAGCCTCATTGGCTACCTTTACTTGACGGGTAGGGAGGACAGGGCCTTAGAATTACTCGTAGTGATGCGTGGCTTGAAGGAGGCTTAACATGAAGGTAACCCTACTCGAACACACGCCCTCACCGGATGACCTGGTGGCCCAAGCGGCCCGCCTTTGTTACTCGGCCTTAGACATCGCGAGCCTTAGGGAAAGACTAGAGGGTGAAAAGGCGCGGGAGCTGGTACTAAAGCTCTTGTCGTTGCATCATGATTCGCCGCTTGAGCATGTTAGCTTTACCTTTGGGATAGAAGGGGTGAGTCGCGCCCTTTCTCACCAGTTAGTGCGCCATCGCCTCGCCTCTTATTCGCAGCAGTCCCAGCGCTATGTAAAGAGCAACGACTTTGAGTTTGTCACTCCGCCCAGCATTGCCACGAATCCAAGCATGGCCGCCGTCTACCGGGAGGCCATGGCCCAGATGCGCCAAGCCTATGCTTTGCTCTTGACGACTGTCCCCGCGGAAGATGCGCGCTATGTTTTGCCTAATGCCTGTGCGACCAAGTTGGTAGCTACCTTTAATGCGCGCAGCCTGTATAATTTCTTTAATCTGCGCTGCTGTAATCGTGCCCAGTGGGAAATTCGCGCTTTAGCTTGGGCGATGCTCGAACTGGTCGAGGAAAAAGCCCCGGCGGTGTTCAGTGCGGCTGGCCCGGATTGCTTTAGTGAAAGAGGATGTGGTGAGGGCTTGATGAGCTGTCAGTCCCCGCCCGAAAGAAAGGTGACCAAAAAATGGAGCAAGTAGAAGGACGCAATCCGGTGCTTGAGGCGCTCAAGGCCGGCAAGGAAGTCGACAAGATTTTCTTGCAGAAGGGTGCCATCGGCAGTGTGCGGCAGATTATAGAGTTAGCGAAAAACAAGGGAGCGGTGGTGGTCGAAGCAGAAAAAGCCCTGCTCGATAAAATGAGCGAGGGAAGACCGCACCAAGGCGTCATCGCCCGCCTGGCAATCGAGGAGTATGCCGATTTTGATTCCCTGGTGGAGAAAGCTAAGGCGAACGAGCATCCGCTCCTCATCATTCTCGACCATCTCGAAGACCCGCATAATTTCGGGGCCATCTTGCGGACCGCGCTCGCCGCCGGCGCGCAGGGGGTTATTATCCCCAAAAGGCGCAGTGTGGCCTTGACCCCGGCGGTCGCCAAGGCTTCGGCTGGAGCCACGGCGCACTTGCCGGTAGCGCGGGTGGCCAATCTCGCCCAACATGTGGAGCTCCTCAAAGAACAGGGATTCTGGGTGGTGGGAGCCGAAGAGAGCGGCAAGATTATCTATGAAACCAAGCAGAGGGGGCCTCTCGCGGTCATTTTTGGCAATGAAGGGGAAGGGTTATCCCGCTTGCTGAAGGAGCGCTGCGATGAATTAGTCAGTGTTCCCATGCTCGGCCCAGTCAGCTCCCTGAACGTGGCCGTTTCCTGTGGCGTGGTACTCTTTGAGATGGTGAGGCAGCGGCGAGCCTAAGAATAGTGCGTTGACCAAGAGCTATCACATCATATATAATGGGTTGTGGACAACTAAGTAGTTCCCCGAAATGGAGGCGATGCCTAGTGGAATGTTCCGCGGGCGATGCTGTGCACCTCGAATTTATGTCCGAAGATGATATCGTCGAAAACGCTAAACAGGGGAGCACCTATGCCCTAGAATACTTGATGAACAAGTATCGGGCCTTTGTGCGCGCTAAAGCGAAGTCGTACTTCTTAGTCGGGGCCGACCGAGACGACATCACCCAAGAAGGGATGATTGGTCTTTACAAGGCCATTCGCGATTTCAAGCCGGACAAGCTTTCGTCGTTTAGGGCTTTCGCCGAGCTGTGCATCACTCGCCAGATTATTACGGCCATTAAAACGGCCACCAGGCAGAAGCATATACCGTTAAATTCCTATGTATCGCTCAATAAACCTATTTACGACGAAGAATCCGACCGCACCTTGCTTGATGTCTTGTCGGGTACTAAGATTACCGATCCTGAGGAGTTGATGATTCATCAGGAAGAGTTTCGTGACATCGAGTGTCGCATGGGCGAGCTGCTGAGTGGGCTGGAGTGCCAAGTGCTGCGATTCTATCTTGACGGCAAATCTTACCAAGAAATCGCCGAGGATCTCGATAGACATGTTAAATCGATAGACAATGCCCTGCAGCGAGTGAAGCGGAAAGTAGAGCGTTACCTGGTAGAGCGGGGCTAAGATGTATTTTTTACTTGACGCGAGAGCTATTCTGAAGTATAATTAAGTTCGTTGTCGTACATGTGGAGAGGTACCCGAGCTGGCCAAAGGGGGCAGACTGTAAATCTGCTGGCATTGCCTTCACTGGTTCGAATCCAGTCCTCTCCACCATTTAACTCTTCCGCGGGTGTAGCTCAATGGTAGAGCTCCAGCCTTCCAAGCTGGTTGTGTGGGTTCGATCCCCATCACCCGCTCCATAGTGGATACTGCGGGGTGGAGCAGTCTGGTTAGCTCGTCGGGCTCATAACCCGGAGGTCGCAGGTTCGAATCCTGTCCCCGCTACCAAATTATTTTTCGTCCTTGTAAAAGCGTCTTGGCGCCAAAATTTCATACTGCGGGGTGGAGCAGCTTGGTTAGCTCGTCGGGCTCATAACCCGGAGGTCGCAGGTTCGAATCCTGCCCCCGCTACCAATGCTGACGTAGCTCAGTCGGTAGAGCACATCCTTGGTAAGGATGAGGTCACCGGTTCAATCCCGGTCGTCAGCTCCACAAAATTTAGCCCCAGAGAATATCTGGGGTTTTGTTTTGCGCTTTTTCCCCTACCCTCCGCAAAAATGCGGGGATGTCTGTGTAAATACAGGGTTTATGGCCTTGGTGCGTCGATACAAAGGAAAAGCCTTTTCTTGGCGAAGTCGATGCCGAGAGAGTCCCCAATGAGGTTTGAAATAATGGCCGGCGACCTCGGCGTGGTCCTTGGGATACGGACATTATGGTTTCGACGGGGGAGGGTCGGCGTGCCATGTCACGCCGCTACCTATGGAAAATCGGCGCGCCGGTAGATGGGGCGTTGTAGCGCCGGCACACGGGCCGGCGACCTCGTCGGTCCTTGGGTTACGTGCATCATGGTTTCGACGGGGGAGGGTCGGCGTGCCATGTCACGCCGCTACTCGGGGAGTTGTAGCGCCGGCACACAGGCCGGCGACCTCGGCGATCAGGTAGTAAATTAAAGAAACAAAAACAGAAAAAAATGATCCTTATAGCCCTACGCTTCAAAGGTTTCTGGTTCCTCCCATCAAGGAGTGGCTGTTAAACTAAAAGGTGCATGATGTTTGACGCCATGCTTTTCTCTTGGTAAAATGATGTAGTACGCTGGTCTATTTAGGAGGGGAAACTATGGCAAAGAAGAAGTTTGAGCGCAACAAGCCACATGTAAACGTAGGGACGATTGGTCATATCGACCATGGTAAGACTACCCTGACCGCAGCCCTCACCTCTGTAATCGCGACCACAGGCGGAGCCGCGAAAGTGGCCTACGATCAAATTGACAAGGCCCCGGAAGAAAAGGCCCGCGGTATCACCATTAACACCGCCCATGTTGAGTACGAGACAGCCAAGCGCCACTATGCGCATGTCGACTGCCCAGGGCATGCCGACTACATCAAGAACATGATTACCGGCGCCGCGCAGATGGACGGAGCAATCCTCGTCGTCTCGGCCGCTGATGGTCCTATGCCCCAAACGAGAGAGCACATTCTCTTGGCGCGTCAGGTTAACGTACCGCACATGGTCGTCTTTTTGAACAAGAGCGACATGGTGGACGACCCCGAACTGCTCGAGTTAGTCGAGATGGAAGTGCGCGACCTCTTAAGCGTCTACGGTTACCCCGGGGACGACACCCCCATCGTGGCCGGTTCCGCCTTAAAGGCCTTAGAATGCGGCTGCGGCAAGCGCGAGTGCCAATGGTGCGGCAAGCTTTGGAACCTCATGGATGCGGTAGACGAGTACATTCCCACCCCGCAGCGTGAGACCGAGAAGCCCTTCCTCATGCCCGTAGAAGATGTCTTTACCATTACCGGCCGCGGCACCGTGGCCACCGGTCGTATCGACCGTGGGGTAATCAAGGTATCGGACGAAGTAGAAATCGTCGGGTTTACCGAGAAGCCCCGCAAGACCATCTGCACCGGTGTGGAGATGTTCAGGAAGCTCCTTGACCAGGCTCAAGCCGGCGACAATGTCGGGCTCTTGCTCCGTGGCGTCGACCGCAAGGACATCGAGCGCGGCCAGGTGTTGGCTAAGCCCGGCACCATCAAGCCCCACACCAAGTTTAAGGGTGAAGTATACGTTCTCTCCCAAGAAGAAGGCGGCCGTCACAAGCCCTTCTTTGACGGGTATCGTCCCCAGTTTTACTTCCGCACCACCGACGTCACCGGCGTACTCAACCTACCCGAGGGAGTCGAGATGGTCATGCCCGGGGACAAAATCACCATGACGGTAGAGCTCATCACCCCCATCGCCATGGAGCCCGGCGTCCGCTTCGCCATTCGTGAAGGCGGCCGCACCGTGGGCGCCGGCGTAGTTACCGAAGT
>JAGXSS010000035.1 GCA_018334055.1 Peptococcaceae bacterium | reverse complement strand
TGACTTTCTCTTCGCGGATGACGAGGGGAATCACATAGACCTCCATTTCGAGGCCCCGCAGTTCAAGCAACCAAGGGTTAGCAACAACGACTTGGGCAAGGGGGATGTTCCTCTCGGTAGCAACATGGGTGCGGGCGATGAGCTCTAATTCCGCGGCGATAGCGGGATCAAGAAGCTTTAGCATACCTGAAGCCGGTAGAGCGAGCAAGGTGAGGATTAGGGTGAGGATTAAAATGCGTTTCATAAAAGTATCTCCCTTCATTGTGGTTTCAATTTGTTAGACGGGAGAAACAGCTATAGGTTCCATGCCACGGCAAGATGATCTACGGCGAGGGGGCGGGTATCTGTTTAAGGCAACGTGGGTAGAGAATGTGCGAGCCTTGCTCGCCGAGAACAATATGACCGTGGCGGAGGCGGCACGCCTCCTCGGTACGTCCAAGCAGTATCTCACGACCATTCTCGGCGACAGCGAGCCGCAGAGCACCAAGGAGCAGGTCATCGAGAGTCTATCCTTGCTCCTGCACGCCCACCCCAGCAGACTCTACTCGCCTCGGCACGCGATGGATGAGTCTGAACCTCTCGGGGGATACACAGGCAGACCACTACCTGATATGCCGCCCCGCGCTGTTGAACAAGTGGTGCTGGCCGAGCGGCACTTTTTGGGCGGGGATTACCGCGGCAGTTTGGCGGTGCTCACGCACCTACTCGCCTTACACGGTGATGATCTCCAGCCAATGGCCTTGGCCCAGGCTAGATTACTTGCCGGCAAGAGCGCTTGCCTGCTGGGTCAGGCGGGTCTTGCGCAAGAGTTGTTGCGTTTAGCTCAGCGCGCCCTGCAAAAGCGGGTAGCGGCCCGACCACAGAAGTATCTTTTGCTTTGCTTAGAATGTTATCGTTACCTAGCTATTGCGGCCCACCTAGAGCAGGATTATGACCAAGCTATGAAAATGCATCGCCGGGCCATTTTTCTTGCGGTCAAGTACCGGGCCTGCCAAGAGGACATGGACATCAAATGGGAAACTTTAGTCCACAACATGTTGCGCACAGCGACCAAGCAAGGCAGCCTAGCAAAACTCGTGGCCGCGGCTCATGAAGTAGAGTTTCTCGCCGCACAGGTCGGTAACTCAGCGTTGGCGGAAAGGGCTGAGCTGACCCGCGAGTTCGCCCGCTTTGCGGTGGCACGAGCCGAGGGGAGAGCAGGAGCCGAAATTTACCTGCCGATGCCGATCGCGGTGCGTGACCCCGTGGTAATCTTGCAATGTGGTCTGGCCAGGTGGGCAAAAGGTGAGGATTTGCACACCTTTCTTGAGGCCTTGTCGAGTGAGAGCGAGAACGAGGACTTGCATCTAGTGCTTTACTGGCTTCGTTGTTTGGCGACCCGAACCGTGAGCAAGACAATGCCCCCTGTTACCGCTACCTTCAAACCCCTGCGCCACTTGCTCAAGATTTGTCTCGCAAAAAGCGAAGAACGCGAGGAAGCTCTTTTTGCTTGGCAGGAGACATTGTTGGAGTTAAAGGCGAGCCGCGAAATTCCTCTTTACTTTTTCATTTTCGTTGTCGGTCTGGACAAATTTGCCGACGACCTAAAAGAGCACAACAAAAGGGTATTAGCTGCGGTCCTCGCCCGAGCTTTGGCCAGTTTTATCGCCTAAAATGACTATGGGGATCTCAGCACATAATAAGAACGAGGACGAAGGGAGCAGCGAGCAAAGTGCAAGATCAAGAAAAAATACTAGGCTTCATGAAGCAAAGAATATATAAACCCATGACCGAGGGGGAGTTAGTGGCCGCTCTGGCCGGGGAGCACGGGGATGATGCGCCATGGAAGGAGGTAGTTGCGCGGCTGGAACAGGAAGGCTTCATTATAAAGACGCGCTACAACCGCTACGGTTTGCCGGAGCAAATGAACCTCGTGGTCGGTCTACTCGCGATGCAAAAACAAGGCTATGGGTTTGTGATACCGCAAAATGGCGGCAAAGAAGGCGATGTCTACATCCCCAGCCACGCCCTAGGCGATGCTTTGCACAATGACCGGGTGGTGGCGCGACTGCTACAGAAACCCACTGCCGATCGCCGGGCCGAGGGCGAGATCATCCGTGTCCTCAGGCGGGGGAACGACCATATTGTCGGCAATTTCAGCGGGTTTAATGGAGAAATGGGCTTTGTCAAACCGGACGAGAAGCGCTTACTAGTCGAGGTTTTGATACCCAAGGGCAAGACCATGCAGGCGCAGGATGGCGATAAGGTTGTGGTCCGCATAACGCGCTGGCCGGTGCGGCGGCATGGCCCTGAGGGCGAAGTTATAGAAATTTTGGGTGTAGCCACGGCACCCTCGGTCGCTATATCGGCCGTGGCCCGTCAACTTAACTTGCCGCGCGAATTTCCTGACGAGGTGGTAGCTCAACTCCACGGTCGTAACCTCGAGATCTGCGAGCAAGACATCGTGGGTAGGCGCGATTTGCGTGGGAACAACATAGTAACCATCGATGGCGCGGATGCCAAGGACCTCGACGACGCCGTAGAGGTGGAACTGCAGGGGAATGGCAACTACCGCCTGGGGGTTCATATAGCCGACGTGGCTCATTATGTGCGCGAAAACACCGCGCTCGATCGCGAAGCTTTCTGGCGCGGCACGAGTATCTACCTGCTCAATCAAGTTATACCGATGTTACCACCGGAGCTCTCTAATGGCATCTGTAGCCTGCACCCGCGGGTAGATCGCCTGGCTCTCAGCCTAGAGATGGAAATTGACCCTAGCGGACAGGTAGTCCGTCAGGACCTTTTTGAGAGCGTCATTAGGACGTGCGAGAGGTTTACCTATACGGAGGTCAATTCATTACTCGAGGGTGACCCGGAGCTTCGCACGCGGTACGCCGCGCAACTCACCCATGTAGATCACATGGCAGCTCTGCGCCAGATACTCCTCGCCAAGCGCGCCAGACGCGGCGCCATCAACTTTGAATTGTCCGAAGCCAAAATCACCCTAGACAGTCAAGGTAAGGCCATCGACATTGCCCAGCGGAACCCTACGGTCGCCGACAGCATCATTGAAGAGTTCATGCTGGCCGCGAACGAAACTATCGCCGAGCGCTTTTTTGCGATGGAAGTGCCCTTTGTCTACCGAGTGCACGAAGAGCCCCTGTCAGAAAAAATAGAGGACCTCAATTTGCTGCTCAATAATTTTGGCTTGCGCATCAAGACCCCGCGGGGGCCGATACATCCCCAGTCTTTTCGCCAGGTCATGCAAGACCTCGTGGGACGACCCGAAGAAAAGCTCATCAACCGTGTGTTGCTTCGCGCCATGATGCGCGCCCGTTACAGCCCGCTGTGCTCTGGGCATTTTGGTCTGGCAGCCAAGTACTACTGCCACTTCACCTCGCCCATCAGGCGCTACCCGGACTTACTAATCCATCGCATTATCAAAGAGGTTTTAAGAGTCGGCCAGCTCGCGGAGCAGCGTCATCCGGTGCTCACAGAGGTGGTCGATAGGGCCGCACGGCACTCCTCCGCCAGAGAAAGTCTCGCCACCGAGGCTGAGCGCGCTGTGGACGGCCTAAAGAAAGCCGAGTTCATGGCCGATAAAGTGGGCGAGACCTTCCAAGGCATGATTTCCGGCACTGTTTCTTTTGGTTTCTTTGTGGAGCTACCGAACACGGTTGAGGGTCTGGTGCATGTCTCCGCTCTCCACGACGATTACTACCTCCACGATGCCGAAAACTATGCCCTCATCGGGCGACGCACCAAGAAGCGCTATCGCTTGGGCGACATGGTGCTGGTCAAGGTGGAGAAGGTTAATCTGGAGGAGGCCACCATTGATTTTTCCTTGGTAGAAGCGGAGTAACGGCCGTTGCTCCGCGGTGTAGATATTGTTGGTGTAGTGCCATTGTTGTGATATAGTATCACTAATGTGGTTGACAACTCGGCAGAGATGTAGACTGCTAGAGAGGTAGACTGCTAGAGTCGTATGTTTACTATAACTATATTAGAGAGAGAGTGCATCTTGAAGAAACTCAGCCTCTTGGTCGCCATCTTAATTATTTCCTTGTTGCCAGCCACCGCTCTGGCTTCCTTGCGTCTAGACTACTTCAGACTTTTTAACGAGCATGGTTCGATCATGCTCGTTATTGATGCTACCACCGGGGACATAGAATTTTCAAACGTCGCGGCGCAAAATTTTTACGGGTTTCCCAAGGTAGTGCTCGAGTCCATGACTATACAGCAAATAAACACCATGTCTCCGGAAGAGATAGCGGCCGAAATGGCGCTGGCCACCGCGCAAAAAAGAAACCACTTCATTTTTCAGCACCGCCTAGCGAATGGGGAATATAGAACAGTCGAGGTTTTTTCATATCCTTTCCTGGCGGAAGGGAGGAGCATGCTCTACTCTATCATCAATGACATTACCCCGGCCGTCTTGGTAGCAGAAGAGAAGGCGAGGATGCGGTCTTACTATCAAGGCTCGCTCTTGCTCTTTGTGGCTATATTCGCCTTGCTTAGCGCTAACTTGTACCGGCTCGTTATAAAGGTAAACAAGGAGCATGCCTTGTTGCGTGAGAGCGAGCGCAAGCATGCGACTCTGGTGGCCAATATCCCGGGCATGGTTTATCGGTGCAACTTCGACGAGCACTGGACTATGCAGTATGTCAGCGACGGGTGTGGCCAAATCACCGGCTACGAGCCGCAGGCATTGCTCAACAATGCGGTGGTGAGTTTTGAGAGTCTCATTGATCATCCTTTTAGAGCCTATCTGCGCGAAAGATGGGCCATGGTTATCGAGCAGGGCACGGTCTTTGCCGAGGAATATCTTATCATTACTAAGGATGGCACTAAGAAGTGGGTCGCGGAACGTGGGCAGATAGTATATGGGGCCCGTGGCCGGGTAGAGGCCATCGAGGGGATTATAACCGATGTGGACAGGCTGAAGGCTGGCGAAGAAAAAATTAGAGAGTACTACGAAAAACTCCATGCCACGCTCATCTCGGTGGGCGATGGGGTCATAACCACGGACCGGGATAGCAAAATCGAGCTTATGAACCCAATTGCGCAGAGCATTACCGGCTGGAGCCAAGAAGAGGCAGTTGGGTTGGATTTTAAAACAGTATTTAAAATCATCAATGAATACACCAGAGAGACGACTCAGTGCCCGGTGGAGGAGGTTTTTGCCACTAAATCCATTGTGGATCTCGCCAACCATACCCTGCTCATCGCTCAAGACGGCCGTGAAACGCCAATCGAGGATACGGCGGCTCCGATTCATAATGCCAGTGGGCAAATGGTCGGTTCGGTGGTAGTCTTCCGCGACAGCACGGAAAAGCATGCCAAGAAAAAAGAAATCGAGTACATCAGCTACCATGACCATCTCACCGGGCTTTACAATCGGCGCTTCTTCGAGGAGGAGTTGAGGCGTTTAGACAGTGAGAGAAACTACCCCATCACCATCATGCTCATCGATGTGAACGGTCTCAAGTTATTTAATGACGCCTTCGGCCATGCCGTAGGAGATGAAGTGATAAAGAAAGTGGCCAGTTCGTTGCGGGAGGAATGCCGCAGCGACGAAATCGTTGCGAGGTACGGCGGGGATGAGTTTGTCATACTCCTGCCTAAGACTGACGTTGGCGAGGCCGAGAAGCTCGCGCGAAGGTTGAAGCAGAGTATTGAGCAACAGAAAGTCTGGAACTTAGATCTTTCCGTATCCATCGGTTGGGACGCCAAGACTAATGCCGATAGTTCGTTTTCACAAGTTGTTAGTGATGCGGAGACCTACATGTACCAGAAGAAGATTGTCGAGCATCAAAGTAAGAGAAGTTTGGTAATTAAGTCCATCCTGAATACCTTGCTCGAGAAAAGTCCGCGCGAGGAGGAGCATGCCCAGCGAGTGAGCCAGTATTGCGAACAGATTGGCAGCGCCTATGGTTTAAGCTGTGATCAAGTCAAGACCTTGGCCAGTGCGGGCGAGCTCCATGATATCGGCAAGATTGCGACCGATAAGCACGTACTAGACAAAGTGAGTCAGCTGACAGGGGACGATTGGCGAGAAATCAAAAAGCATCCCGAAACGGGGCACAGAATTTTGTCCACCGCCAGCGAGTTTGCGAACCTAGCCGACGCCATCATCGCCCACCATGAGCGGTGGGATGGCAACGGTTACCCCAAGGGGTTGCAGGGCGAGGAGGTGCCCTTTATGGCGAGGGTAATCGCCGTGGCCGATGCATTTGATGCCATGACCAGCGATAGACCTTATCGCCCAGCCATGAGTATGCAGGAGGCGGCCATAGAAATGAACAAGTATGCCGGTACGCAGTTCGATCCGGAGATTGTACAGGTTTTTCTCACCAAGGTCCTAGGCCTTACCGCACCCCTTTACAAGCCACCCGTACAGGAGTAAACTAGAGCTACTACGTGTTGTAGTAAGAAGGAGATGTGTCGAGTGAAACCTATCCATATTCTCATTGGTGTCTTGGTTGTGGCGGTTGCTTTTTTTGGTTACAACTACTGGCAAAACATGAATTCTGGCGGGGACTTTGCTGCGATCGAACGTGAAGCCTTAGCCTTTTATCAGCAGGCAAACCCAGGCTTAACAAATCTTTCGGCTGAAGTCATCGATTATGGTTGCCATATTGAAATCGAAATTAGGGAAAATGGGCAAAGGCTCACTCGCCTTGGTTGGGCGGGGCAGGGACGCTTCTATGAGCTGGGCAGGTAGTGATGGTAAGACCGCAGCGTCCGGTCGCTCCCGAGTTTAAGCCGCAAAGGGCGGGTTTAGGGCAGGTTCTCGGCGAATTAGAGACGGACATTATGGAAGCTGTTTGGTCTGCCGGAGAGATGACGGTGCGTGAGGTTCATGGTGTCCTACTCCCCAAGCGCGAACTGGCCTATACCACCGTTATGACGGTTATGACGCGCCTGGCCGAAAAAGGTTTGCTGGCACGGGTTGCTGATGGCAACTCCTACCTTTATCGCCCGACCCTCACTCGCCAGGCATTTGTGTCGCAGGCCGTGGGCGAGGTAGTCAATGCTTTGCTTTCCTCGCACGCCGCCCAGACCATATCGCATTTCGCGACCTGTCTTGATAGGGTAAGTTCCGAGGAGTTGCGGCAACTTGAGGAGATGCTCAAGCGCCGCAGGGGGGGCTAGGGGTGGATTTTGCGCTAATTGTGGCCCCGTATCTTCTGTACGTCACCGTCAGTGGAGCGATCCTTTACAGTGGGGCGATGCTCCTCAGTATATTGTTGCCACTGGCACCCCGCAGCAAGATGATGCTTTATGCCAGCGCTTTGCTCTTGCCGATGTTTACTTACAGCTACTACTTGCGCCACATGACTGCGGGTTGCGACATGGTGGGAAACCCCGGTGCCATCCGAATTTGCACTCTATCAGCACACTATAGCGAATTTCTTGCGCCGTTCACCGTAGTGCTTATGATGGGATATGTCGCTTGGCGTGTTTGGCAAGTAGCGTCTAAGAGAGCTAAGCTGGGACGAGAGATAACTGACCGGTTCCATAGCGGTCGAGTTTATGCATTGTTACTGGAGCTAAGATATACGGAAGAACTCACGGTGGCTGTGCTCGATAGCCACTACCCGATGGCCTTTGTTCGGGGGGTGTTTCGACCGGAATTGGTTTTGACGCGTGGTTTGCTGGAGCTTCTCGGGGATGAAGAGCTAAAGGCAGTGCTCGCGCACGAGCTCGCGCACATAGCCGGGGGGGACAACGTCTATAATTTAGTACATGTGCTGCGAGATTTGGCGTTTTTTTCACCCTTTGCCCACTTGGCGTGGGCGAGTTATGCCGCCGAGCGAGAAATGGCCGCAGACTATGCCTCTATCGGGCGCTGCACTGAGACCGACCTCGCGGGTGCCATTCTCAAGGTAGCGCGACGGGGCCAGGATCTCTCTTCTTTCGCTTGGCAACATAGCCACTTCTACCGCCCGTCCTCAATATCCCGGCGCATTCGGGCTATATTAAGCGACCACCGGCAAGTTGCTTTGGTTCCCTTGTGGCTGTTATTGGCGCTGTTATCCTCGACCATCCTCGGCCTTTGTTAGCCCCGCGGGGCTTTTTTCCGGAACGTTATACTACAGCGTGTAGTAGAAAAAGGAGTTGGGTTCGTGTTCAAGTACCTACAAGTTGCGCTTAAAAATCTTTTGCGCAGACGTTTTCGCACCTTTCTGACCGTCCTCGGGATAGCTATCGGCATATCTATGCTTTTTAGCTTTATGGCCTTTAGTAAGGGCTACGAGGCCTCGATGCGGCAAGAGCTCAATAGATTAGGCGCCCATATGCTGGCCATCGCCAAGGGCTGCCCTTACGAAGCCACCGCCCTCATTATGCACGGCGGAGTCATTGAGGACTATTTGACCGTCGAGGATGTCGCGCGCATTAAAGAGATGCCCAATGTGCAAAATGCTGTGGGCATGTTTATGAACCTGCTAGTTGTCCCTCACGGCAAGAGCATCGTCATCTTTGGGATGAATGAAGAATCTTTCGCTATGAGGCCATGGTGGACCGTTCGCGGCACAAAGTTTGTCGATGCCAACTCCGTAATTTTGCCTGAGGTCATGGCCACGGCGATGGGTTTAGACATAGGGGGCATTTACCGCCTGCCCGGGGTCGAGCGAGAATTTGTCATCAGCGGCTTGCTCGAAAAAACAGGCACCCAAGACGACCAATTTATCTACTTGCCGCTGCTAACAGCGCAAGAAATCTTTAATGCCACCGGCAAAGTTACCTCTATCGCCATTCAATTAGAAGATTTGAGCCTGGTGCAACAGGTAGTGGACAGCGTTGAATCGTTGCCCGACGTCCAGGCTATCACCATGTCGCAGGTCTTGGCCACGGCGCAGACCTTGATGAGCTCCGCTCAGGCCATGATCAATTCGATCGTGGTCATTGCGGTGGTCATCAGTGCGCTGGGGGTCATGAACAGCATTCTCATGTCGGTGTTCGAGCGCACGCGGGAAATTGGCATGATGAAGGCAGTTGGAGCCAGTCAGAGCGACATCATCTCGCTCGTGTGGATTGAAAGCGTCTTGTTATCTCTTACGGGCGGCGTTCTGGGCATCTTGGCGTCCCTTGGGGGTGGCAGGTTAATTGAGCCTCTTATCCGCGGGGTAATCCCATTCGCTCCCCTGGGCGACCTCTTAGTATTCGACCTCGAAATGGTTTTTATCAGTCTTTTCAGCGCCTTGTTGCTCGGTTTGATAGCGGGAGCATACCCAGCTATCAGGGCCTCCCAACTTAGTCCCATGGAAGCGATAAGGAGTGAATAGCATGAACCTTGTGGTTACAGATAAACTCAGCAAGAACTACCATCGGGGCAGCGAGACCGTACACGCCCTGCAAGGGGCCAGCCTTACCGTCAAGCAAGGAGAACTCATCTCCTTGGTCGGTCCCTCCGGGTCCGGCAAGACTACCTTTATGAACCTTTTAGGCTGTCTAGACACACCGAGCTCCGGCAGCTATCTGTTAAATGGGCAAGAAGTCTCCGGTCTTAAAGAAAGCCAACTCGTGAAAGTGCGCCAGCAGAATATTGGGTTTGTATTCCAGCAATTCTTCTTGCTCCCCACCCTGACAGTCAAAGAAAATGTCGAGTTGCCTTTACTCTTTAACCCCACCGGCAAGAGCCGCGCCCTAGAGCTACTCGAGACTGTCGGACTCAGTCCCCGTCGCAACCATCTGCCGCGGGAATTGAGCGGAGGCGAAATGCAGCGGGTGGCCATCGCCAGGGCCCTGATCAATAGCCCCAAAATCCTGCTGGCCGATGAGCCCACCGGCAACCTGGATAGCAAGAACAGCGAAAAAGTCATGTCCCTGTTTAACGATTTGCACCGTCAGGGGCTCACGGTAATCCTCGTCACCCACAACTTAGACATAGCCCGCCGGAGCGAAAGGGTCATTCGCCTAGCCGATGGCATGATCCAAGCTGAGTGATTGCGGTTAGTTGACAACAACTGCCTTTCTCTGTACAATTGAGCAACAACCCACGAGGCCTCCATTTTGGGGGCCTTGGGCTGTATAAGGAGGCGTCGGTCTTGGGTGCACAGGATTACAGATTAGAGAAACTACGGACCTTGCAGGAGCTCGGCCTTGACCCCTACCCCGCCCGTTATGCGGTTTCTCACACCCTTACCGCGGCCGCGCATCTGCCGGACGAGATATCAGATGTGCGGGTGGCAGGCCGCATTGTCGCCATTCGTAAGATGGGCAAGCTCACCTTCGTGCATTTGCAGGACATTAACGGCAAGGTTCAGGTGGCCTTAAAGAAGGATTTGCTCGGCGAGCAGTACGATGTTTTTCATCGCATCATCGACATTGGGGACTTTTTAGGCGTGGCTGGCACCACCTTTACCACCAAGACCGGAGAGAAGACGGTGCAGGCTGCCTCGTATACCTTTCTCGGTAAGGCCCTCCGCGAGCTCCCCGAAAAATGGCATGGCCTCAAGGATGTCGAAGCCATCTATCGTCAGCGCTACCTCGACCTTATCTCCAGTCCGGAGAGCCGCCGGGTCTTCCTCCTGCGCTCGCGCCTTCTCAGAGAAGTCCGCAACTTCTTAGAAAGTCGCGAATTCATCGAGGTCGAGACCCAAATACTCACTAACCAACCCTCAGGCGCCTTGGCCGCACCCTTTGTTACGCATCACAATGCGCTAGATATCGACCTCTATCTCCGCATCGCCCCCGAGATGTATCTAAAGCGTCTCGTGGTCGGGGGCTTCGCCCATGTCTTTGAGGTCGCCCGTTGTTTTCGCAACGAAGGCATCAGCCCTACGCATCTGCAAGATTTTACCATGATCGAGGGCTATAGCGCCTACTTTGACTATGAGGACAATATGCGGCTCATGCGCGAGATGGTTGTCCATGTAGTGACTAAACTCTTTGGTTCGGCGGTGGTGAGCATACGGGGTGAGGCGGTGGACTTTGGCGGAGAGTGGCCGGTGGTAACTTTTCGTGAGCTCATCTTAAAGGATTGTGCTATCGATATTGACCAATGCGAGGATGCTCCAGCGCTTTTAAGCGCCATCTTGGCGCGCGGCATTCAGCTTGAGCACGCCAACCTAAAAAAACTAGGCAAGGGTAACTTGGTCGACCTGCTCTACAAGAAAGTAAGTCGTCCCAAACTCATTAATCCAACCTTCCTCATAATGCACCCAATCGAGCTTTCGCCACTGGCTCGTGCCAATGACCTCGATGCCTCGCGTGCTGACCGCTTTCAGCTTGTCGTCGATGGGGCGGAGATTATCAATGGTTACTCCGAGTTGGTGGACCCCCTAGAGCAAGAGCAGCGCCTAGAACTGCAGAGTGCGCTCCGCACTCAGGGCGATGCCGAGGCCATGCCCATGGATAAAGACTACCTCAAGGCCATGGAATACGGCATGCCGCCAATTTCTGGCTGGGGACTCGGTGTGGACCGCCTCTTGCAAGTATTGCTCGACCTGCCCAATATACGCGATGCGGTGCTGTTCCCCACCATGCGCCCCCTTGAGGAGTAAGTAAGATGACTAAACAAGAAAAAGACAAAGAAAAACTTTTTGCCGACAATCGCAAGGCCTACCACGACTACTTTATTGACGAAACCTACGAAGCGGGCTTAGCTTTGGCCGGCACCGAAGTGAAGTCCATCAGGAAGGGCAAAGCCAACTTGAGGGACAGCTATGCCGCTATTGTGGACGGCGAGTGCTACCTGATTAATGCCCATATCAGCCCCTATGACCAAGGGAACCAGTTTAATCACGAGCCGCGCCGTCAAAGAAAGCTACTCCTGCATAAACGTGAGATAAACCGCCTTATCGGCCTAACCATGCAAAAAGGCTACACTTTAGTGGCCTTGCGACTTTATCAAAAAAGAGGTAAAATAAAAGTAGCGCTTGGCTTGGCGCGCGGCAAGAAAGTTCACGATAAGCGCGAAGCCGAAGCCGACAAAGAAGCCAAACGTGACATCGAGCAGGCGTTTCGTCTTCGCCAAAAAGGCGAGGCATAATTTTGGGGGCGTAAAGGTTTCGACGGGGGTAGAGTTGGTCAGTGCAGCGAGTCGGGGTCCTGATACCCGTAAAACAGGGAAAACTAAAACAAACGCAAACAACAAGTTAGCGTTCGCTGCCTAGTTAGGCAGTCGTCGGCCCGCACTTTTCCTGCGAGGGCGGTCACCGGCGTCATGAAAGCAGGAGTAGGGTTACTGAGCGTCTAGTAAGTCTCCCGAAAACAATAGACTAGCGAGGTCCTCAGCCCGTCAGTGGGCGTAGGAAGGGGCGAATCACCAAATCGCTGACTGCACTCGGAGAAGCGCTGGCAGGCATATCTTCGGACGGTGGGTTCGACTCCCCCCGCCTCCACCAAATTAACTACCATCTATTGATACAAAGGATTGTATCGGTAGGTGGTTTTATTTTTGTCTAAGAGCGTAGTAATAAAGCCGCTCCTGCGTTTGTAGGAGCGGCTTTAAATTTGCAGTTCGAGAAGAGTAGATTAATCCCAGTAGTTATCGCAGGAAGGGGTATCGTTAAGAAATAGCATAGTGTGCATTTCTCAGGCAGAATCGTTTAGGCTTTTGGGAGAAACGAGGAAGATTGCCCTACGCTGACCGTTCGCCGCCACCGGGCTCATAAGTAGAGTTAAACACCATGTCGAGAATCCACTTTCTTAGCGACTGGTTGCTATTGAAGAACTTAAACAGCTCTACCCCCGATGACATCGTTGCCAGTATTGCTTCAACAGTGGCTCGCTCGCTCTCCACACGAGCATTCTGTTCATCAGAATTACGCATGGCATTCTGATAACGCTCATCTTTCTTGACAATGTCAGGCAGTTCCGAAACTTGCTTTTCAACTTTGTCCTCATCCGTCCATTCTATGTCACCGAACAAATCATGGAACGTGGCCAGAATGCGACTAAGTAAGTCCAGCTCAGGCACTGGGATGCCAACATCTGTACTTATTGGAATCGGCGCTATCTCGGCGTCTGCATCTTCCAAGGCAATCGCCATCGTCTCCCTTGCAACGGCTCTGTAGCTCTCCAAATCAATACGTTCAAGGATGCCTTCGGCAAGGTTTTCGTCAACAGGGGAAGGGAGTTTCCCAACAAGCAAATTGAGAAATATGGACAGCTTCTCCCATTCCGGTGAGCCATATGGCAGGATAGCTGCCAAGAAATTATAAGTGCGCACGAAGGACTTTGCGCAGCTCTTGAATTCAATTTGCTCTTCGACTTCAAGGGCTTCATAATTCTCCACACATCTATCCAGAATCGGGTCAAGTGTTTCGCGCGGCGCATTACCAAGATATAGTTCCACAAAAGAATCTACCTGAGCCTGCGTGAAAACCTGTAAAGGCTCCATCGTTTCGATGAGGTCATTCAGCTTGTTTGGATCAGTTTCTCCAGAAAGGATGGTTGTCTTGTAGTACCTATCGAAGGCTTTCTTGATATCTTCAGGCTTGTTAATGAAGTCAAGTATAAACGTATCCCGTTTATCGGCTCGACTCCGATTAAGGCGTGAGAGTGTCTGTACTGCCTTGATGTCCGACAAGGGTTTGTCCACATACATTGTATGTAGCAGCGGCTCGTCAAAGCCGGTTTGAAATTTATCGGCCACCACCAAAATACGATACGGGTCTTGCTTGAAGTTTTCTTCAATCTTAGAGGTCGGAAAACCGTTAAGTGATGCCTCGTTAACCGTATGCCCGTTGAACTCACAATCGCCCGAAAAAGCGATTATCGCCTTGTACTGGCTCTTACGTGTTTTTAAGAGAGTGGTGATAGCAAAGTAATACTCTATCGCGCGTTTTATACTGCTCGTGACAACCATCGCACGTGCTTTCCCACTGATTTTCCCCCTGGAGATAACCTCTGTGTGAAAGTGCTCCACAATGATTTCTGCCTTCTGCTGAATAGCGTATTCGTTGGACTCAACGTAATATTTGAGCATTTTCTGGGCACGTTTCTTGTCAAACATCGGATCGTCCTCAACTGTCTTGGCAATATGATAAAAACTCTGTATAGGCGTGTAGAACCGTAGAACATCCATAATAAAACCTTCTTCAATGGCCTGTTTCATAGTGTAGACATAGTGAGGCCTGTACTGCCTGGTTCTGTCTGGCTGCCGCACCTCCAGCCCAAACATCTCTTCGGTTTTGTTTTTCGGTGTTGCGGTAAAGGCAAAATAGCTGGCGTTCTTAAGCATCTTACGGCCTTCTATGATAGTGTTTATCTTGTCCTCAAGGTCGTCGCCGTCATCACCGAGGTTACCCGAGAGTGCGATATTCATTTTAGCTGAAAGGCTACCACTCTGACTGGAATGGGCTTCGTCTATCACAATGGCGAAGTTCTTATCCTGGTGGAAACTGGAGATATCATCAAGAATAAACTGAAATTTATGAACGATGGTCACGATAATCTTCTTGCCCTCAGCAAGCAGCTTTTTTAGTTCAGTTGAGTCCTTTGCCCAGCCAACGGTGGAGGAGACTTGCATAAACTGCCGGATGGTGTGCTTAATTTGCTTATCAAGGTTAATGCGGTCAGTGACTACTATTACAGTGTCGAATATCTCCTTACCGCCACTCTTCAGTGTTACTAGTTGATGGGAGAGCCAAGCAATTGAGTTGGACTTGCCGCTACCTGCACTGTGCTGGATAAGGTAACGCTGACCGACGCCGCTATGACGCGCCTCTGCAAGAAGCGATTTAACCACCTGCAGTTGGTGATATCGCGGGAATATTTGTTTTAACGTCTTTTCTCCGGTGATACTGTTTTCCTCTTCTACAACCTGTGCGAAGTTCTCAATGATATTTGATACTTCACCTTTGGTAAGAGTTTCTTTCCAAAGATAGTCTGTCTTTATTCCACTTGGATTCGGCGGGTTTCCTGCGCCGTTGTTGTAACCCTTGTTGAATGGCAGGAACCATGACCTATTCCCATTAAGCTCTGTACACATCTTCACTTCGTTACCATCGACAGCAAAGTGGACGATACACCTCTTAAAAGCGAACAAGGGCTCTGATTTGCTGTCCCTGTCGGCTTTATACTGGTGGACGGCGTCGTCGACCGTCTGTTTTGTTAATTGATTCTTAAGCTCGAAGGTGATAATCGGCAACCCATTCAGAAAGATAACCATATCTATGGCCAGCATGGGATTGGTTTTGGAATATTTAAGTTGCCGCGTCACACTGAAAATGTTCTTCTCATACAAGGCAGCAGCGACGGCATTGCCGCTAGAAGGTGTTACAAAAAACATGTCGAGCGTCAAATGCTTGTAGCGGAAACCTTTCCGTAGGATTTCTATGACGCCGTCGGTACGGAGTTTTTCGTGGAGCCTCGTGAAGAACTTGCTCTTCTCTATGGCACTGTCTAGAATGCGGAGTTCCTTCAGCTTTCCCGGCTGCGTGTCGTCTAGAAAGCGGAAAAGGCGAGTCTCATCAATGGCGTACTCTTTATTATAGTCATGGTTTTGACCATGCTCGTACTTGTTCTCCGATACGAGCCAGTTCACTATCAAGGTTTCAAAACCGTTTTCCCTAGTGTTGGTCGTGGGCACTTTCATCATCCTCCACGTCATCAGCGGTCTTTTCAACGTCAGCTTCATCATCCGTCTCCTCGTTAATGAGGTCGACTTCGGTGTCAGCTTCATCAGGTTCGAATATCGGAACCTCGATGTCTCGTACATCAATTTTGCCTGTCACCACGTCTGAAATAAGCCTTGTGCGGTACTCAGTAACTAGTCCAATTTCACGTTTCAAGGCAGATATCATCTGCTCAGTTTGCTCACGTATTCTATAACAATAGTCCACAATCGCTTGTTGCTCGTCACGCCCTGGCAAAGGAAGGAGCATGCGCCGGATCTCGTTATACCCAATGCTCTGCCTAACGCCACCACCCATTCCGTAAAACACCTTGCAGACATCGTATGAATGCAGAAGCAGATACAGATAGTGCGGCAAGACATGCGCTCTCGGTTTAAGGCAAGTATAGGCAGAGGTAATAATACCTGTTTGGGTTACAAGCCCAACGCGAAGGCTTTTTTTGTCATTCTGTAAATCCGTGAGCCGAAGGATGATATTGCCGTCATTCACAACCTGATATGTGTCAAACGAAGCAGGGAGTAGACCATCCGTTTTATTGATGTCCTTATTAACGATTTTACCGTAGCTCAAAGAAAGTAGATTTTGGTTGTGGACAGTTTTGTTAGAAAGGGCCTGTTCTGTCGCTTCTTGAGACAGCATCCGAACATCCCAGTGGGCTGGTATGTTCCCAATCCAACCAATACCGCTCTCTTGGGGAGGTACGCCAGGGTGTATTCCATACAAGACGGCATTCTTAATACGTGTGTTTATAAGCTCATTGAGTCGGGATATTTCTTTCCTTTTTTCGCGAATGAAACGACTAATATTGCCAACTTTCCAATCAAGGAAACGGACAATCTGGTCCTGTTCAACGCGGGGCGGAGTGGGAACGATGATATTTCGCATCTCATCATATCGGGTTGTCCATAAATCAGAAACCAAGCCACGTCCATTACGATAATACTCTTCGACAAAGCCGCTACTTCGGAACAAATAGTGAAAATACCACCCGTTGATATCTTCTTGTGGTTTTAATACCGTTATGATTAAAGAAGCGGATCCGTCATACTTTGAGATGCCACCGGCACCTTTTCTGTCGGAACGGCTATTAATGGCGAAATCGCCCTGCTTGATTAACTTTCTGTTATCACCGTTGCTTGTTTTCATAGCCGTCTCAAGTTGCGGCACAACTCCCATATACCCCACTGAAAGAGGAGGATAATCTATATCTGATACCTTTTCATTACGCTCAGAGAACAGCTCTCGAACCTTGCGTACATTCCAGTGAGATGGTAGGTCACCAAACCAGTATTGGCTCATGGTTTCACCTCGCTAATTATCCCTGCGAGAATGCCATCCGTATCCTTTTCGATTGCGACGATGTCTGCAATTATTTCATCAACAGTTCTTAGTTCAACCGGCTTGTAGAAATACTTCGCAAAACTTAACTCATAACCAATGGTGATAGAATCTTTGTCAATCCATGCGTCAGGGGTATACGGAAGTATCTCATCACGGAAGAATGCTTCAACGCCGCCATCATAAGTGAAAGGCACAAGTTCGGTGTCTTTTAGGGCTTTGTCAATTTCGAACTCTATGGGGAAAATACCATAGAGAGGGTTGGCATTTTCCTTAGAGTGTTGCTTTAGAATTACCTTCTCCGCATCTTCGCAGACATCGGTAAAATAAGTTCGAATTGCCTTGATGCGTTTGGACGTCATCTTCACGCCCTTCGTTTCAGCAACTTTGAGGAGTCTCTCCATGAATGCGTTGTAGTCCAACACAATTTCTTCAGTTATAGTCTGCTTCACTTCTCGCATCAGATTGCACAACGCGGTATCACTTGATTCCCCCGCGAGAAGCGCCGAGAGGTTCTCCTCTGTGAACTTAACAGCCAACCTTAAAGGACGCATAATATCAATCGACCAGTAACCAAATTCACTATTATTAAACACCATGCTGTACTGCTCGTCGGCATTCTCAAACTGCATATAAAAACGTAGGATTTCTTCGCGAATATTTCTTGAGATCTCGCATTTCTTCTCTCCGAGGTTTTTACGAAGCGGGGATTTCATTGACGTTGCATCTATTAGCTGAATTTTACCTTCACGTTCCTTGGATTTCTTGTTTGCGACGATCCACAAAAATGTTCCGATGCCTGTGTTATAAAACATGTTTTCAGGCAGCGCAACGATCGCCTCAAGCAAGTCTTGATCGATAATATATCTGCGTAAATTGCTGGGGCCTTGTCCCGCTTTACCCGTAAATAGTGACGAACTGTTATGTACTTCTACAATTCGGCTGCCAAGCGTTGTGTTCGTCTTCATCTTACTGACGTTGTTAGCTAAGAACAGCATTTGCGGATCGCCGATATCTGGAAGCAGTGAAAAATCACTGTTGCCACCATAGCTCACTACAAATCGAGAGTCAGTTATTTCTTCCTTCTTAATGTCGCCCCAGGCCTTTAAATCAGATTTCCACGAAGTACCAAAAGGCGGATTGCTTATCATAAAGTCAAACGTCTCACGGGGAAACTTGTCATCTGAAATGGTTGAACCAAATTTAATATTATCTGCCTGCTTACCTTCGCCCTTAACTAACATATCTGCACGAGCGATGGCATAGGTTTCATCGGCATTCTCTTGCCCGTACAAGTAGATGGACACAGTTTTTCCAGCTTTCTTGGACATCTCACTGATGCGTTCTTCAGCAACAGTCAACATACCGCCGGTTCCGCAAGCCCCGTCATATATCCGATAAGTCGTGCTTTTAATGCGGTCTGCAACCGGGACAAACGCCAAATCCGCCATGAGCTCCACGATGTCCCTAGGCGTGAAATGACGCCCGGCATCTGTGATGTTTGTCTGCTCATTGAACATACGGATGATTTCTTCAAAAGCCGTGCCCATAGAATGGTTGTCCAGCCCGGGCAGACGTTCACTGCCGTCAGGGTTCATAACCGGGCGGCTGCTTAAATTTATCTGTGGGTCGATAAATTTGGAAATCAAAAGCCCCAGCACATCATGTGAAGATAGTGTGTCAATCTGCTCCCTGAACTTGAACTTGGTGATGATATCCTGAACATTTTTTGTAAAACCATCCAAGTATGCGATGAAGTCCGTTTTCAATTGCTGCTGGTTCGTACGAGATTTGAGATCCCTCAAAGTAAAATCTGAATAGTTACAGAAGGCCTCCCTAGCCACAGTGCAAAGAGCATCATCCTGTTCGGGTATACCAGCTGCGTCCAAATCCGCCTTCATTCTCCTTACAGCTTCCTTCGTGGGTTCCAGAACAGCATCAAAGCGGCGGATGACCATCATAGGCAGAATGATTTTCCGATAATCGCTGTTCGGATATATATCAACCAAACAGTCATTAGCAATGCCCCAGATAAAGGAAATGAGTTTGTTGTATACTTGCTGATCCATCGTGAGAAGCCTCCTCAGTGATTTTAATTGATAACTCTATTCGTCCTCGGTAACTTCCATGATATCGCCAATATCGCATTCAAGGACTTTGCATATCTTCACGAGAATCTCGGTATTGATATTTTCGTTTCTTCCGAGCTTCGCTAATGATGACGTACTAATACCTGTTGCCTGGCGCAGGTCTGTCTTTCTCATGTCCTTATCGATTAACATCTTCCACAATCTCTTATAGCTGACCGCCATCTTGACACCTCGCTTTCCCCCTAGATGGTTAATTATAGCACAACATCACCGTATTTTTTAATTTTATATCTGCATATGCAGATATAAAATGCATGGCCGCGTAAGTGCAGAGCTACGAGGCAGGGGGACCGGAAAATGTTTCTATTCATCATTGACAAGAGAGAAAGGACATGATATTATTGGTGTTAGAAATTAGCGAACACGCTAATTGTCAATAAGGGGGGAGCAATAATGGATTATACTTTTGGTCAGTTCGTTGAGCTAAAACGCAAAGAGAAAGAAATGAACCTTCGCAAGTTGGCAGAGCTTATTAAAATAGCACCTGCCTATATGAGTGATATAGAGAAAGGCAACCGTTATCCGCCAGACAAGGACAAAATAGCGAACATTGCGGAGATTCTTGAGCTCTCACCTGAAGAGACGAACACTCTTTTTGACCTCGCAGCAATGGCGAAGAAACATACCGTATCTCCTGATCTCCCAGACTACATTATGGGCAACGATACAATTCGAGCTGCGCTTCGTAAAGCGAGGGACATCAATGCCGGTGATGAGGAATGGAAGAAGGTCATCGAGATGCTTGAAGCTAAGGAGAAAGAGAAGGAGAATGAAAAAGGAGGCAGCTGAGAATTGTGGTTCTATAGTTATAGCGTGGTTCAACTTGAAAGAATCGCTGAAGATAAGCTACGTGAGTTTGATTCAGAGAGGCTAGTTGCCCCCAAGAATATCGATGTCTACGACTTCATTGAGGCTTGTCTCGATGTGCCCTATGATTGGAAAAACCTCACCCCCAACCAATCTATACTCGGCGTGACTGCATTTAGCGATGGTTATTGGTGGGTATGGGATGGTGCCGAGGGTGATCTGCCAAGAAAACATCCTGTTACCAAAGGGACCATTTTGATAGATAATTCACTTGTTGCACCTGATGCCGTGAAAGGGCGTGAAAACTTTACCGTCATTCACGAGTGTTTTCATCAGATTTTACACGAGAGAGTATTTAGACAACGAGCACTTAGAGATCGGTCATATAGCCGTGCACAAGATATTTCAGCTGTGATTGGCAAGACAAGGCCACAGCTAACCGGTATGGAAATAACTGAGTGGCAGGCAAACGCTGCAACTGCTGCATTCCTAATGCCGCGTAGGGCCGTAGTTTTCGCTTTCCGAGAAGCCATGAAGATCCCCGCTTCCCTCGCTTTCCCTGTAAAATATTCACTTGCCATTGAGACGCAAATCGAAGTGATGGCCGACATGTTTGGGGTTTCTTACACTGCAATGAAATATCGTTTGTTTGACCTTTGTTTGGTCGAAGGGTCTATATCTGTTGATGTCTTAGTCAGTTGCTAGTACAGAGCAAAGTCATAAGGCCTTTTTTTTGTCCTAAAGTTAGAAATAAGCGAACGCGCTAATGTATTACGTATTTTATGGAAGGAGACTGCCTGTGAAAAAAATGAAGTGCCCCAACTGTGGGCGAAGAGCCTTTGACATATCCAAACTGCCAAAGGAAACGGTTGAAGTTAATCTCAAGTGTCCGCAGTGCGGAAGGTTTGTCTCGGTTCCCTGTAATGAGGAATCGGAGATCAAGGCTTCTTAACTGAAACCTGAAGCCAGATGAAAGGAGGTGATTATATGGCTAAGAGTAACAGCAAACAAACATCCCCTTCGGTCGCCCGCAAGGCATCGTCTCTGTTAAGAGATGGTAGAACCAGTGCGAAGACCAAATCAGTGGCGGGCAGTGCACTGTCACAGACAAAACCGTCTCCAAAGAAAAAATAGCCGAATAAATTCATACCGAGCAACGGAGCCGAGTGCGAGCTACCAAATGGCCGGATGAGTTACGAAATGCAAATTCGTAACCCATCCGGCTTTTTGTATTTCGTGACCAGTCGGCTCTTTTACATATCTCACGCTTGGCTCCTGCAAAGAAGGGAGCCAAACAATGAAAATCAGTTACCAAGATGCAGACGGCAAAGTTGTCGAACTGGAGGTATCCGAGGAGGTTGGAACCTTCTATCTAGAATCCGTGAAAGCGGAAAAGAGCAACGACCGGCGTAACAGCCGCCCAGACCGCCATACCCAACTAAGCACCTTCACCCATGAGGACGCGCGTTTCTTCTCTGATGGTACGGACTTACTTGCGGACCTCATATGTAATGAAGTAGTCATAGGTGCCATGTCGCAATTGACCGAACGCCAGCAGTACTTAATCCGTAAATGCTTTCTGGAAGGCTGGTCCTATACAGACCTAGCCGCACTTGAGGGGAAAGATGAATCTGCCATCCGCCATGCGGTGAACCGTGCCATAGCCAGGCTTAAAAAATCTCTCCTATAGACCGTCCGATTCCCCCTCCGCAGGTGCTATAGAGTGAAGGCGCACAAAATCAGCCTTCGGAAAGGTAAGGTGGCTCACATGAAGCACATACTCAAGATCAGTGTTTCGAAGGAGCCCCAGGACGGTGGGATAGTTGGCTGCCGCAATGTCACCGTGCGGGAAAGGCTGCTGCGTCTCCTGCTCGGCGAAAAGCGCAGGCTAACGGTCATAGTCCCTGGCAACAGCGTGAAGGAGCTGTCCATCGTTGAGGAGGGAGGTGAAAAGCTTGAGCAAGATTAAGCTGCTGCATGATGTGGTCAGTAATCTGCGTTCCCTTGCAGATAGTGTACAGGCGGTTGCGGATGCTATGGCGGCAAATGAACCTGCCGTAGGCGCCCAGCCTGAACAGTTAGCCACGACAAAGGCAGAAAAACCTGCGACAAAGGCGGTCACGCTGGAGCAGGTGCGGGCTAAACTGGCCGAAAAGAGCCAGCTAGGGTTCACGGCAAACGTAAGGACACTATTGGAAAAGTACGGTGCACCAAAACTCAGTCAGATTGAACCGGCAAACTACGCGGCTCTGCTGGCGGATGCAGAGGGCTTGAAATGAGTGGAGGAAAACAACATGCACTACTCTCTGCTTCCAGTGCTCATCGCTGGATTAATTGCACTCCGTCTGCACGGCTGGAGCGGGAGTTTGAGGGCAACAGCGGAGAAGCCGCCGCCGAAGGTACAGCCGCTCACGCGCTTGCAGAACACAAGCTGCGAAAAGCCCTCAAGCGGCGCTCCAAGAAGCCCATTTCTAGGTACGATTCAGACGAAATGGACGTTCACACCGATGGCTATGTGGAGTTTATCCAGGAACTAATTGCTCAGGCAAAGCAGGAATGCCATGACCCTGTTGTCCTTATAGAGCAACGCCTAGACTTCTCAAGGTACGTACCTGACGGATTTGGCACGGGCGACTGTGTAATTATCTCCGAGGGGACGCTTCACGTCGTGGACTTCAAGTACGGTCAAGGCATTCTGGTCAGCGCAGAGGGCAACCCACAGATGAAGCTATACGCCCTCGGTGCCCTGGAGCTTTTCGACGGCATCTTCGATGTCAACACGGTGTCCATGACCATTTATCAGCCACGGCGTGAAAACGTCAGTACCTTTCCCGTGGACAAGGAGTCTCTCTATCAGTGGGCCGACGAGGTCCTCAAGCCCATTGCCAGCCTTGCCTTCGAAGGTTGTGGTGAGCATGTGCCCGGCGAGTGGTGTCAGTTCTGCCGTGCGGCGGTGAGGTGCCGCGCGCGGGCGGAGGACAACCTTAGCCTTGCCCGGTTTGAGTTTGCACTGCCACCGCTACTCTCGGACGGAGACATTGAAGAAATCCTCGGCAAACTGGATGACCTAATATCCTGGGCGAGCGACATCAAGGTATATGCCTTGGAGGCGGCGGTCAGACACGGCAAGGAGTGGCAAGGTTTCAAGCTGGTAGAGGGGCGCTCCAACCGTAGATATGCCAACGAGGAAGCTGTGGCCGAAACTGCAAAATGTGCAGGCTACCGTGACATTTACCGTCAGAGCCTGATCACTCTCACGGAGATGGAGCGGCTTATGGGCAAAGACAACTTTCAGGCAATCCTCGGCAGCCTTATTGAAAAGCCGCCTGGCAAGCTGACACTTGTCCCCCTGTCGGACAAGCGTCAGGCAATCAACACATCCGCCATACATGAATTTAAGGAGGAAATGTAACCATGTCAAACAACGCAAACCGTATTAACCCAAGTCCCGCCAAGAGCCCCACGAAGGTGGTCACCGGGATCGTCCGCCTCAGTTATGCCAATGTGCATGAACCCAAGAGCATCAACGGCGGAACTCCCAAGTACAGCGTCAGCCTAATTATCCCTAAGAGCGACACCAAGACCCTCGCCGCCATCAACGCGGCTGTAGATGCCGCGATTGAAGAAGGGCGCGGCAAGTTTGGAGGCAAGATTCCGAACAAGTCCACTTTGAAACTGCCTCTGCGGGACGGAGATATTGACCGCCCGGATGATGAGGCCTATGCCGACAGCTACTTCGTAAACGCCAACAGCAACTCTGCTCCGGAGATCGTGGACAAGTCCCTGAACCCGATCATGAGCCGCTCGGAGGTCTACTCCGGAGTCTATGCAAGAGTCAGCGTGAACTTCTATGCGTTTAACTCTAACGGCAACCGCGGCGTTGCCTGCGGACTGGGCAACATTCAGAAAGTCCGCGACGGTGAACCGTTAGGCGGCAGGGCCAGTGCAGCGGACGACTTCACATCTGACAGCGATGGCGACGACTTCCTCGGCTAAGGACATATACGACAAGCAGGGCGGCGGAATAACTTGCCGCCCTGTTCAGATATGGAGGGTTTATGAGACATCTCAGTGTGGATATTGAAACATATAGCGACCGTGACCTGTCCAAGTGCGGCGTCTACAAATACGCTGAATCGCCCAGTTTTGAGATTCTGCTGTTCAGCTACTCGGCTGATGGAGGCCCGGTACATGTAGTCGATTTGGCGGGCGGTGAAACACTGCCGAGGGAAGTCAAGGACGCACTGACAGATGAAAGCGTAACAAAATGGGCCTATAATGCGCAGTTTGAGCGGGTCTGTCTGTCAAGGTTCTTGGGCCAGTGGCTCATGCCCGAATCATGGCGGTGCACAATGGTGTGGGCCGCGTACCTGGGGCTTCCGCTATCTTTGGAGGGGGCGGGCGCAGTGTTGGGACTGGAAAAGCAGAAGCTCAAGCAAGGTAAAGACCTTATCAAATACTTCTCCGTTCCCTGCAAACCTACGAAAGCAAATGGTGGCCGCACACGTAACCTGCCCTCCGATGAGCCTGACAAATGGGAGCACTTCAAAGCCTACAACGCCCGTGACGTGGAGACAGAGACAGCGATACAGGCTCGACTCCGTAACTACCTGGTACCGGAGGACGAGTGGCAGAACTATATTCTCGATCAACATATCAACGACCGGGGCATCCAGCTGGACTTGGATCTGGTCGCACAAGCAATCCGATTTGACGAGCGGTCGAGGGCTGAGCTAACCAACCATATGAAGGAGATAACCACCATGGACAACCCCAACTCCGTTGTCCAAATGAAGGCATGGCTTGCGGAGCATGGGATTGAAACCGATACCCTTGGCAAAGCGGCAGTCAAAGAGCTGCTTAAGTCTGCGCCAGATGATCTCAGGCAAGTGTTGGAGCTGCGGCAATCGCTCGCCAAGAGCAGTGTGAAGAAGTACACGGCCATGGACGCCGTTGTATGCAAGGATGGTAGGGCCAGAGGGCTTTTGCAGTTCTACGGTGCGAACCGAACCGGGCGCTGGGCGGGCAGGCTGATTCAAGTGCAAAACCTGCCCCAGAACCATCTGCCGGATTTGGCACAGGCTCGAAGCCTTGTGAAAAGCGGCGACTTCGATACGCTGGAAGCGCTATATGATTCCGTCCCCAGTGTTCTGTCCGAGCTTATACGGACAGCATTTGTGCCTAAATCCGGCTTTCAGTTCATCGTGGCCGATTTCTCGGCCATTGAAGCCAGGGTCATCGCGTGGCTAGCGGGGGAAGCATGGCGCAACGAGGTGTTTGCCACTCACGGCAAAATTTATGAAGCATCAGCAAGCCAGATGTTCCAAGTCCCAATCGAGGAAATAACCAAGGGCAGCCCGCTTAGGCAAAAGGGCAAAATTGCGGAGCTGGCTCTTGGCTACGGCGGCTCGGCTGGCGCTCTTAAGGCGATGGGTGCCCTGGGTATGGGGCTTGCCGAAGAGGAACTCCAACCGCTTGTGAATGCTTGGAGAACCGCCAATCCAAAAATAGTGAGACTCTGGTGGGATGTAGACAAGGCAGCGATGGCCGCAGTCAGTGAGCGCACCACTACACAAACCCACGGCATTTGCTTTGAGTGCAAAAGTGGAATGCTCTTTATTGTGCTGCCCTCCGGCAGGCGGCTTGCCTATGTGAAACCTAAGATCAGGCAGAACCGCTTCGGAGGCGAGTCGGTTACCTACGAGGGAGTAGGCATCAGTAAGAAATGGGAGCGCATCGAAAGCTACGGCCCCAAGTTTGTGGAGAACATTGTGCAGGCAATTTCCCGCGATATCCTCTGCCATGCTATGCGGCGGCTTGACGCAGCGGGGTTCTCCATCGTCATGAGCGTCCACGACGAGGTAGTCATAGAGGAGCCCCCGGAACTGCTGCCTGACGATGTCTGCCGCTATATGGCCGTAACACCACCCTGGGCGGAGGGGCTTCTGCTTCGTGCCGAAGGCTTCGTGTGCCCATTTTACAAAAAAGATTGAGGGATTTTTGGTGAGACCGTCCGAATGCGCCCTTTCCCCTGGCTTTATAGTGAAGGCCACAACAAACTGAGCCTTCGGAAAGGACGAGCCACATGAACGAACTACAGGCATTCTCCTACGAGGGGAAAGAGGTAAGGACTATTCAGAGGAACGGCGAGCCTTGGTGGGTGCTGAAAGACGTATGCGACGTGCTGGAACTTAGCAACGCCCGCATGATTGCCGACCGGCTTGACGGAGATGATGTAAGCCTGGCTTACGTCACCGACAACATGGGACGGCAGCAGCAAACTAACATTGTCAACGAGAGCGGGCTTTATGATGTTATCCTGCGCTCCGACAAGCCCGAAGCTAAGAAATTCAAACGCTGGGTCACCCACGAGGTTCTGCCGCAAATCCGAAAGTATGGTGCTTACCTCACAACCTCCAAGCTGGAAGAGATCATGCGTGATCCCGACTCTTGGATTAAGCTCTTAACCACCCTCAAGACGGAACGGCAGGCGAAGGAACAGCTCCAGCTTCAGGCAGCAGAGAACAAACCCAAGGTAATCTTTGCTGATGCCGTGTCGGTTTCTGAAGGGACCATCCTTATCGGCGAGCTGGCGAAAATCCTCAAGGGTAACGGAGTCGACATCGGCCAGAACCGCTTGTTCGAAAGGCTGCGTCAGGATGGCTTCCTCATCAAGCGCAAAGGCACAGACTACAATGCTCCCACCCAGAAGGCAATGGAACTTGGGCTGTTTCGGGTCAAGGAAACCGCTATCACCCATTCCGACGGTCATGTCACCATTTCTAAGACTACCAAGGTCACGGGCAAAGGGCAGCAATACTTTATCAACTACTTTCTAGGCGGGAAGTCGGCTAGCCATGGAATGGCGTAACAGTTTAGGCTATCCTGATCCCACCGCCGCGAAGGCTCTCGCGAGAGTAATGGCTGAGGAAAAGGCTAAGGCGAAACGGTATCGACCGCTGATCTACATTTGCTCGCCCTTTGCCGGAGACATTGACTACAACACTAGCCGTGCCCGCGGCTACTGCCGGTTTGCGGTCAGCGAGGGGTGTATTCCCCTCGCGCCGCATCTCTACTTCCCACAGTTTTTGGACGAGGATGACAAAGAGAGCCGTGAGCTCGGGTTGTTCTTTGCGCTGGTTCTCCTAACAAAGTGCGAGGCTGTGTGGGTATTTGGCGGCAGGATTACGGCTGGAATGGGCCAGGAAATCTCCAAGGCGGAGAGACAAGGGATTCCGATTCGGTACTTCACTGACAGATGCGAGGAGGTTGTGCGTGATGAGAATAGCAGTCGGTAACAGCCGTATGGACAAGAGGTGGAAGAACAAGGACATTTCCTGGGTAGAATTCAAGAACGCCGTTCGCACTACAAAACGCACCACTGAGACAGTGTCCGAGTACCGCAAGATGAACAAAGCGCAGCAGGATGGAATCAAAGACATCGGCGGCTTTGTGGGCGGCGCACTGAAGGAGGGGAAGCGCGGTAACGGGTACGTCCTTTGCCGTTCCATGCTCACATTGGACATGGACTATGCCACCCCTGACATCTGGGAGCAGATAGAGGCGCTTTATGACTGGACGTGCTGCGCCTATTCCACCCACAAAAGCACCCCTGAAGCCCAGCGCCTGCGGCTGGTTATTCCCCTGGCCCGCGAGGTCAGTGAGGACGAGTATCCAGCGCTGGGACGGATGGTTGCGAAAGAAATAGGCATCGACCTGTTCGATGACACAAATTATGAGCCCTCGCGCTTGATGTACTGGCCATCTACATCGTCTGATGGAGACTACGTGTTTCACGAAAAGGATGGTGAGCTGCTTGATCCTGACGTGTATCTCTCCAAATATGCTGACTGGCGGGATACAGCCATGTGGCCCACATCAAAACGGCAGTCGGAAGTGCTCGAGCGCCGGTTGAAGCAGCAACAGGACCCGCTTGCCAAAGGCGGTGTTGTGGGCGCATTCTGCAAGGCTTACTCCATTGAGGAAGCAATCGAATTCTTTCTCTCAGGAGTGTACGAGCCTTCCGCTATGGCAGGCCGCTACGATTACATCCCTGCCGACAGTTCCGCAGGCGTGGTCATCTACGACGGTAAGTTCGCCTACAGCCACCACGCCACCGATCCGGTCTGTGGCAAGCTGCTTAACGCTTTTGATCTTGTGCGGCTCCATAAGTTCAGCGACCTCGATGAGAAAGCTTCCTTCAAAGCCATGTCGGACTTTGCCGTTAAAGATGAGCGGGTCAAGGCGCAGCTCGCCGAGGCGCGCCGGGAGCAGGCTGAAGCGGACTTCACTGATGAGGACAACTGGCAGAGCCAACTTGAGCTAGACAAAACAGGCGCGGTGAAAGATACGCTCACCAATATCTCTATCATCCTGCGCTTTGACCCAAATCTACAGCCGATCGTGTTCAACCAGTTTAAGAACATGATCGACGTTATCGGAGAGCTTCCCTGGCCGCAAGTGAAACCCGGCTGGAGCGATACCGACCTTGCTTGCGCGAAGCTATACTTTGAGCGCACCTATGGCATCTGGTCACCGACGAAGTTCAAAGATGCTTTGCTTGGAGTTATCTCTGTCGAGCGACTCTACCACCCTGTCAAAGAGTACCTCGGGGGGCTCTCGTGGGACGGCATAGATCGTCTGGATATCGTGCTCATCGACTATCTTGGGGCTGACGATACACCGTATGTCCGGGCAGTGACGAGGAAAACGCTGGTGGCAGCGGTGGCGCGCATCTACCAGCCGGGTGTAAAGTTCGACTCCATCCTCGTGCTGAACGGCGCGCAAGGCATTGGGAAATCCACGCTTTTTGCCCGGCTGGGCAGGCAGTGGTACTCAGACTCCCTCTCTATCTCCGACATGAGGGACAAGACTGCGCCGGAGAAACTGCAGGGCTATTGGATACTGGAGCTTGGAGAACTGGCGGGCATCAAGAAGGTAGACGTGGAGACGGTGAAATCGTTCATAACCCGCACCGATGATAAGTATCGACAATCATACGGCGTTGTTGTGGAGAGCCACCCGCGTTCCTGCATTATTGTCGGTACCACCAACAGCGACGGCGGCTTTCTGCGCGACATCACGGGAAATCGCCGCTTCTGGCCGGTGCGGGTCATGGGTCAGGGCAAGCACCAGGCCTGGGAGCTGACTGAAGTTGACCAAGTATGGGCTGAAGCCATCGAGAGGTATAACGCCGGGGAGGAACTATTCCTGAAAGGCAGCCTTGCCGAGGAAGCCGTCACTCAGCAGCGCGATGCCATGGAAGGCGATGACCGGGAAGGCCTAGTAGCCGAATACCTCGATGCACTCTTGCCCGAAGGTTGGGACAAGATGGACCTTTACCAGCGCCGCAACTTCCTCTCCGGCAGCGAGTTTGGCGGTGAAAGCCGCACGGGAAGCGTGCGCCGTGAGCAGGTTTGCATTATGGAGGTCTGGTGCGAGTGCTTCAGCAAAAACCGTGAAGTCCTCAAGAAAGGTGATTCCTACGAGATTGAAGGGATTCTCAACAAAATCGGCGGCTGGGAGAAGTTCACCGGAAACAAAACGGGCAAGAAGAATCTGCCGCTATATGGCCCGCAGCGAGTGTTCGTTCGTTCCGGTGAGGAGGTATAGGCACATGCTCATTGTTCCAGTTGTGCCAACAACACGGGCTGTCGGCACAGTCGCAAGCCCCTTGTGTACCAGTCTCCTTGCCTTGCCTGTTCCCATTGTGCCAATAATTCACCCTCTAAATGTTGTAGTTATAGGTAATAAAGGAGTAATGGGCACGAATGAGCGTGTATGCGCGCGTAAGAGTTTGAAGTGCTTGAGCACAGACATCGGCACAAGGAGGTTCTTATGCGGGAAAAACTGACTGAACAGAAACTGGTCAGAGCAGTCAAGGCATCTGGCGGCATTGCCTTAAAGTTTGTCTCTCCTGGTTACGATGGAATGCCCGACCGCCTTGTGTTACTACCCGGCGGAAGGATAGCTTTTGTGG
Source organism: Peptococcaceae bacterium (assembly GCA_018334055.1). Taxonomy (GTDB): domain Bacteria; phylum Bacillota; class UBA994; order UBA994; family UBA994; genus BS524. Next base: position 14,138 of record JAGXSS010000035.1, on the reverse strand, counting down.
AAGTGAAGTCGCATGGTATGGAACCCAGACCCCTGCAGGTTAGAAGGCATGGGATGCTCAGGTGGCTAGGATTTCTTGTGTATGTTCTTGACGATGAAAGGCAGATACCTTCGATGCTGACGGAAATCATGGGAGGGGGTGTTGGGATATGCCAGCAAAAGACAGAGTGACAGTCGCTTGTGACTGGTGTGGGGAAAAGATTGAAAAGTGGCCATCCGTCATCAAAAGGCATAATTTCTGTAGCCGCCAGTGCTTAGCTGATTTTAGCAATAAGGGGAAAAACCCAGGTGGATATGACAAACTGAAAGACTATTCCGGTCAAAGCCAGAACATGGCGGAGATTAACCGAAGACTGAATCCATCAAGGATGACTGCCATGACGAGGTCAAAGTTGCGCCAAGCTCATCTGAAGATCGAACACAACGGCAGAACTTATGCTAAGTTTTATGGCCGTCACCAACATCGACTGATAATGGAGAAAATGCTTGGACGGAAACTGCGAGACTATGAGGTAGTCCATCATATTGACGGCGACAAGCGCAACAACGACCCGGAAAACCTCATGGTTATGACGGCAGGCGATCATAGACGTTTTCATCTCCGTCTGCGTCAGTTCTGGTTCAAAGGAGGCGCTGGAGGTGACTGCTGATCTCCATGGTTACCAGAACTATTCGATTGATTATCTCCTCTCCCATCCTGTTGCAGCACTTTTTCTTGATTGTGGCTTGGGAAAAACGCTAATAGCCCTGACGGCCATCTTCGACCTCACCTTGGACAGTTTTCTGATTCGCAAAGTACTGGTCATCGCCCCTCTCCGAGTGGCACGGGATACATGGCCTGCGGAGATTGGGAAGTGGGATCATCTGCGCGGCCTGACCTACACAGTTGCGATCGGTAATGAGTCGCAGCGGAAGGCAGCTCTCTTGCAAAGAGTACAGGTCTACCTTATCAATCGTGAGAACGTGGAGTGGTTGGTCACCAAAAGTGGGCTTCCCTTTGACTACGATATGGTGGTAGTCGATGAGCTGTCCTCCTTCAAGTCCCATCAAGCCAAGCGGTTCAGAAGCCTGGTCAAAGTGAGGCCCCTGGTTAAGCGGATAGTGGGCCTGACGGGCACACCGTCCAGCAATGGGCTCATCGATTTGTGGGCGGAGTTCAGGCTGCTGGACATGGGGCAGCGGCTGGGGCGCTTCATTGGCAATTACCGTGAAGCCTTCTTCTCGCCGGATAAGCGCAGTGCCCAGGTTGTTTTCAGCTACAAACCAAAACCCGGTGCAGAGGAAACCATCTACCGCCTCATTTCAGACATCACCATCAGCATGAAGGGCAGCGACTACTTGAAACTACCTGAGTTGGTGATGAACGAAGTCTTAGTACGGATGTCGGAAACTGAAGAGAATCACTACCTGACCATGAAGGCCGAGATGGTGGTGTCTCTCAGGGATAGGGAGATTGACGCTGTCAATGCTGCAGCCCTCTCTGGCAAGCTGCTCCAAATGGCTAACGGGGCAGTTTACGATGGTGACGGCGGCGTGGTAAAGCTTCATGACCGCAAGCTGGATGCCTTGGAGGATATCATCGAGGCGGCTAACGGCAAGCCGGTGCTAGTTGCCTATTGGTTTAAGCACGACCTGGAGAGGATAATGGAACGGTTTGCGGCTGAAAAGTTGGATTCCGCAGATAGCATCCGGCGATGGAATGAAGGGGAAATCCAGCTTGCCGTCATTCACCCGGCTTCGGCTGGTCACGGACTAAACCTGCAGGCGGGCGGGTCTACGCTGGTATGGTTTGGCCTGACATGGAGCCTCGAGCTATACCAGCAAACCAACGCCCGCCTCTGGCGGCAAGGGCAAAAGGACACTGTTGTTATTCAGCACATTATCGCTAGGGACACAATCGACGAGCAGGTTATGAAAGCTCTGAAGGATAAGAATAATACCCAAGCCGCGCTTATCGATGCGGTCAACGTTGCTGTTAAAGGAGGCTTGCTGCAGTGAACATCGTTTGGCATTACTTAGACAAGAAAACGGCGGCTGTTAATGCGCTTAGGGATTACAGCAATATGGAGTTTATCATTGAGCACACAGATGAGAGTATAGCTGCCATCTACGCAAAGGTAGAATCGCCGAGGAGTTCTCTGCCAACCGGAATGCCCAAGGTGTATAATCGGACAGCTTCTGAGAATCGGCTAGCCTCGTGCATTGATGAAATTGATATTCTGAAGGAGCGGTACCGGCAGGCGCTAGAATACATGGAGTGGTTCAAACCAGCTTGGGAGATGCTTGATGATGCCTCGCGGTTTATCCTGCATGAATTCTTCGTTAGACACATTACTAAGACAGAGGCTGTTCTGAACATCAGCGAAAAGCTGCATATAGAGCGTTCCTGGGTGTACAAGAGAAAAGAAGAGGCCTTGCGCCAACTGACCCTTCTACTCTACGGTCTTTAGAGTGGACAAACAGTGGACGATTTTTGCAGAATAGCAGCTTACAATAGTATTGTGGATTACTGGGCAGAGCCTTCGCGGAAAACCGCGGGGGCTTTTTGCATCCCAAAAAGCGAGGTGATCCGATGCCACACAAACCAAAGCGGCCGTGTTCCCACCCTGGCTGTCCAACGCTGATAGACGGAAGGTTCTGCGGGGAACACGCCAAGCAGGAAGCAAGACGCTACGAAAAGTATGAACGCGATCCCGCCACAAAGAAACGCTACGGCAGGACGTGGAAGCGCATTCGCGACCGCTACATTGCGGCGCACCCCCTGTGCGAGCATTGCCAGAAGCGCAGGCTGATCATGCCCGCTGAGGAAGTACACCACATCAAGCCTTTGTCGCAAGGCGGAACCAACGACGCCGGCAACCTAGTCGCTTTGTGCACACCCTGCCACTCGGAAATCACCGCCCGCGAAGGTGGGCGCTGGAGACGTTAGGGGCGGTCAGAATCTCTGTGACCCGGCCTTTGTGCAACGGGCGGCAGGCTTCGCGCATAAAAAGCATGGTTCAAACTGGGGATTAAACCCAGCCACAACAAGGAGGTGAATAGGTGTGGCAAAAGACGGGACAAACAGGGGAGGCAGGCGCGTTCGCGCAGGAGATAAACCACAGCCCCTCGCCGATAAAATCACAAAAGGCAAGGCAGCAAAGGTACTCGAAGTGCCGGACCTGCAGCCGGAACCAATGCTCGAAGCCGGGGATCTGGACGGGGCTTCTGACTTGTACGGCGAAGAAATGCCAACGCCAAGCGACTACTTAAGCGCAAGGCAAAAAGATGGCAAGACGCTGGGCGCGGACGCGCTGTTCATCGAAACATGGCGATGGCTCAAAGAGCGCGGCTGCGAGAAATTCGTCAACCCACGACTGCTTGAAGCGTACGCGCAGGCGTTCACGCGCTACATTCAGTGCGAGGAAGCCATCAGCACATATGGTCTTTTAGGCAAGCACCCGACTACAGGTGGCGCGATGGCCAGCCCCTTTGTGCAGATGAGCCAGTCATTCCAGAAACAGGCGAACCTGCTTTGGTATGAGATTTTTGATATCGTCAAGCAAAATTGCACCACCGCTTTCGTCGGCAATCCGCAGGACGACATTATGGAAGCCCTGCTGTCGGGCAGGAAAGGACGGTAGGAACAAATGAACACAACTGAACGTTTTGAAAAAGTGAATATCGACAAGCTGGTGCCGTATGCACGCAATGCCCGCACTCACAGCAAAGAGCAGATACTCCAGCTTCGTTCTTCACTGCGGGAGTTCGGCTTCGTCAACCCGGTCATCGTGGACAAGCACTACAACGTCATCGCAGGTCACGGGCGCATCCTTGCCGCCAAGGAAGAAGGCCTCTCTGTGATCCCCTGCGTGTTCGCGGAGCATCTGACCGAAGCCCAGAAACGGGCGTACATCATCGCCGATAATCGCCTTGCCTTAAACGCAGGCTGGGATGCGGAAATGCTGGCGGTGGAAATCGCGGATTTGCAGGCATCCGACTTCGACGTATCACTGCTGGGCTTTGATGATGCGGAACTGAACCAATTGATGGGGAACGTCGAGGATGTCAAAGACGACGACTTTGACCTTTCGGCGGCTCTGGAAGAAGCGGCGTTTGCTCGGCGCGGCGATGTTTGGACGCTCGGCCGGCATCGGCTCGTTTGTGGCGACGCGACCGAGGCCGCAGACGTCGCTTTACTTATGGGCGGGTGCAAGGCAAACCTTGTGCTGACCGACCCCCCTTATGCGGTTTCGTACAAAAGCGCCAGTGGGCTATCCATTAAAAACGACAACCTGAAAAAGGAGGAGTTCTATAAATTCCTCCTGGACGCCTTCCGGAATATGGCTCGAAACATTGAAAGCGGCGGCTCGGCCTATGTGTTCCACGCGGACACCGAGGGGCTTAACTTCCGCAAAGCTTTTGTTGACGCGGGCTTTCATCTGTCTGGAGTGTGCATCTGGGCCAAGGACACTTTCGTCATGGGTCGCTCGCCCTACCAGTGGCAGCACGAGCCGATCCTCTTTGGTTGGCTGAAAAATGGAAAGCACAAATGGTACGCTGGGCGTGCAGAAAAGACCATATGGAATTTCGCCAGACCGAAGAAAAACCAAGATCATCCTACCGCAAAGCCCCTGGAGCTGCTGGCCTACCCAATCCAAAATTCCAGCCAGCCAAACGGAGTTGTGCTTGACTTATTCGGAGGTTCGGGTTCGACACTCATCGCGTGCGAACAGGCCGCCCGGATCTGTTACATGATGGAGCTTGACGAGAAATACGCTTCGGTTATTCTCCGCCGCTATGTCGAATTCAAAGGCCACAAAGATGGGGTTTCGGTGCTTCGAAACGGGATCACTATCCCGTATGAAGACGTCGCAAAAGATGTGTTGCGCAGCACATTTCTCGGCTAACCAACTTGCTATTTGACAACTTTAGAGTGATGTATGTAAGCACCGGAGAAGTATAGGAGGCTTACGAAATGGAAATTAAATACAACGTCACCGGAGAAAAACGCAGGGCGCTTGTGGGCGCAATCAGCCAGGAACTGAATGCCCCGGTAAAATACCTCGGAGCACCTACATTCGCTTACGAGGTGGGCGGTTATCTTATCGGCAAGAACGGTGAGTTAACGGGTCCGGACAACCTTGGCCTGGAAGTTGATCTGCAAGGCATTCACGGCTTTGTAGCAATTGAACGCGAGTACGACGAACCAGATACCTACGAGAGCGGGCTTGGTGGCATGGGCGCGACACCCTCCATTAAAGAGCTAAAGGACGAAGCAGAGATTTGGGCGGAGCGCGAGCTGCGCCGCCAGAAACTTGAAAGCGCAAATGTACCCGACTACTCGAATCGCGGACAGTACGGGGGCGACGACGTTCCGACCCTTGAGGAACTGCAAATGACCGAAGGCGAGGAACTAGGGCTTGGAAAGGATCGACGAGAGGATTTCCAAGGTGAAAACGGTATGCGGGCGAGCGATGTTCCCGAATCTCACGAAGCTTGCAGCCTGACCATTGAACTGCCGCTCGCGGGCTTTACCGAGGCGGCGCTTGAGAACCTTGACCGGCTAATCGCGAGCAAGGCTGCGCTCATTAAAAAGGCCATCGGCGCGGACGCGCTCCCCGTCGAACGCACGGTGACAACGCTGAAGTTCCCCTGGTTTTCCTTCAGCGCAGCGGGCGACGAGGTTGCCGCCTACTCCCACTTCATCGGCGCACTCTGCGCGGCGGCCAAGGAGCAGAAGCGCGTGACCGCCACAGAAAAGCCGGTGCAAAACGAGAAGTACGCTTTCCGGGTGTTCCTCATGCGGCTGGGCTTTGTGGGCGAGGAGTACAAGGCGGCGAGGAAAATCCTGCTTGAGAACCTCTCCGGCAACAGCGCCTATAAAAACGGTGTACCGCTACAGCCAGGGCAAAGCGCGTCTCCGGAAAACGAGGTGAGCGACGGTGAATAAGTTCCCTTCGAAAGAAACCGTGGAGCGGCTGCGTAAGCAGTATCCCCACGGCACCCGCGTAGAACTGGTCAGGATGAACGACCCTTACGCTAAGCTAAGGCCCGGCGACAAGGGAACGGCAGATTTCATCGATGACACCGGAACCATCTTCTGTCTCTGGGACTCTGGCTCCACATTGGGTGTGGTGTACGGCGAGGACGAGGTTAAAAAACTATCGACAAAGGCGGGGGGAAACACCCATGAATGAGCGGATTATAGAGCAAATCCTCTCCATCCGAGCAAGCGGGGTTACCAACATGTTTGATCTGCCGCACGTTCAGCGGGAAGCCTATGACCGCGGCTTCCACGAACTAGTGCTCTACCTAAAAGACCATAGGGCCAAATACAGCCGATTTATCCTGACAGGAGAAGCGGAAGACAGTGAATAAATCATAAAGCAAAACGGCAAAAGCAAGGGGCTTCCCGCGGAGGCCCTTTTCCTATGCCGTTGTTTGGCGGGAGGAGGCGGTACCATTGAGGACACTGAAGAAATACAGGCCCACCGCCTTCATGTCGGATGGTTCGCACTACAGCAAGGATGCCGCCGACTATGCAGTGGCGTTTATAGAGCAACTTTACCACACCAAAGGCACCTGGGCGGGCAAGCCTTTTAAACTCATTGACTGGCAGGAGCAGATTGTCCGGGACTTGTTCGGCATCCTAAAACCCAACGGCTACCGGCAGTTCAACACAGCGTATGTGGAGATACCCAAAAAAATGGGTAAAAGCGAGCTGGCTGCCGCTATCGCCCTGCTCCTCACCTGCGGCGACGGCGAGCAGCGCGCCGAGGTTTACGGTTGCGCCGCCGACCGCCAGCAGGCTTCCATCGTGTTTGAGGTGGCGGCCGACATGGTCAGGATGTGCCCGGCGCTGACCCGGCGGGTCAAGCTCCTTGCTTCCACCAAGCGGCTGGTGTATCTACCGACGAACAGCTTCTATCAGGTGCTCTCTGCCGAAGCATATTCAAAGCACGGCTTCAACATCCACGGGGTGGTGTTTGACGAACTGCACACCCAACCAAACCGCAAGTTGGTTGACGTGATGACCAAAGGCTCGGGCGATGCGCGGATGCAGCCGCTTTACTTTCTCATCACTACCGCAGGCACCGACACCCAGAGCATCTGCTACGAGACGCACCAAAAAGCGCGGGATGTCCTCGAAGGCAGGAAGCGTGACCCCACCTTCTATCCGGTGATATATGGCGCGAAGGAAGAAGACGACTGGACTGACCCAAAAGTGTGGAAGAAAGCGAACCCCAGCTTAGGCATCACGGTCGGCATGGATAAAGTCAGAGCAGCCTGCGAAAGCGCGAAGCAAAACCCCGCCGAGGAGAACAGTTTCCGGCAGTTTAGGCTCAACCAGTGGGTCAAGCAGGCGGTCCGCTGGATGCCAATGGCGAAATGGGACGCCTGTGCCTTCCCCGTTGATGAAAAATCGCTTGAGGGGCGGGTTTGCTACGGCGGCCTTGACCTCTCCTCCACCACGGACATTACTTCCTTCGTGCTGGTATTCCCGCCGGAGGACGAGGCGGAGAAATACGCCGTCCTCCCGTTCTTCTGGATGCCGGAGGGGAACATGACCCTGAGAGTCCGGCGCGACCATGTGCAGTACGACCTCTGGGAAAAACAAGGGTACTTGTTGACCACCGAGGGCAACGTGGTGCATTACGGTTTCATCGAGCGGTTTATCGAGGAGCTTAGCAAAAAATACAACCTCCGCGAAATCGCCTTTGATCGCTGGGGTGCTGTGCAAATGACGCAGAATCTAGAGGGTCAGGGCTTCACCGTCGTTCCGTTCGGTCAAGGCTTCAAAGATATGTCCCCACCCACCAAGGAGCTGATGAAATTGACCTTGGAGGGGAAACTCGCCCATGGCGGCCAACCCGTACTGCGCTGGATGATGGATAATATCTTTATTCGAACTGACCCTGCCGGCAACATAAAACCGGACAAGGAAAAGTCCACTGAAAGGATTGACGGCGCGGTTGCGACCATCATGGCGCTTGATAGGGCCATCCGCTGCGGAAACGGCAATGGCGGTGATTCTGTGTATGACGAGAGAGGCTTGCTGATCCTTTAAACCTCGGCTATTGTTCTGATGACCTTCATTGTGGGGGTACCTGATTTGGTATAGCAAGATGCAGAAGTAAAGTATTTGCATTTTAATGCTTTGGGCAGATCTTTTTGCACTGTGACTTTGTATCTGAATGGAGCGAGTATTGTTTTAATCATTCGCCCCACAGCTTGCCGAGTAAAGTCATCAGTCAAATAGAATGTCGGGTTTTGCTGATTGTTGAAAAATGCTTCGATTTCGTCAACACAAGCTGACAAAGCGGGCTTCCCTGCTTCTGAGGCATCAATCATTCCGATGATATTTTCGTCTTTCGATAACAGGTCGAAGATAGCAATAGCATCAGTGTTGCCGTCGTACTTTGAACAATTGGGGTTTTCGACAAGGAAATCGTTAAATGTTGCTTTCATTACAAACACTCCTTTTCACGGTCGTTAATTAGCATATACATTATAACGCCCGTGATTTAATATGTCAAAGCTTTTTTTGGAGGTGAAGCCTATGAACCTACTAAAAGGATTGTTCGGCTCAAGAGATAAGCCCAAGAACCGTTTATGTTGCGGGCTCTCGTTCCTATTTGGTGGCACCACGTCGGGCAAGACCGTCAACGAGAGAACCGCCATGCAGACTACAGCGGTTTATGCTTGCGTCAGAATCTTGGCTGAAACGCTGGCGAGCTTGCCGCTACACACCTACAAGCACACTGCGGGTGGTAAAGAAAAAGCAAAAAATCATCGCCTATATTCCCTGCTCCATGACGAGCCAAACCCCGAGATGACTTCCTTCGTGTTTAGAGAAACACTGATGAGTCATCTTTTATTGTGGGGAAATGCCTATGCCCAAATTGTGCGCGATGGCAGAGGCAATGTACTTTCACTCTATCCTCTGCTGCCTGACAGGATGGTCGTGGATAGAACAGCCGGCGGTGAGCTTTTTTATGAGTACAGAAAGGACGAAGGCACAGCCATCCTTCGCAGAGAGGAGGTCGTGCATATCCCCGGCCTTGGCTTCGATGGCCTCGTCGGCTACTCGCCAATTGCCATGGCTAAAAACGCCATCGGCATGGCCATCGCCACAGAGGAATATGGAGCTAAGTTCTTCGCCAATGGCGCCAATCCGGGCGGTGTACTGGAGCATCCGGGTGTTGTTAAGGACCCAAAACGGGTAAGGGATAGCTGGAACGCAGTATACCAAGGCAGTAGTAATGCGCACCGTGTGGCTGTCCTTGAGGAAGGCATGAAGTTTCAGAGCATGGGCATCCCACCTGAACAGGCACAGTTTATCGCCACCCGCAAATTCCAAATCACCGAGATAGCTAGAATTTTCAGGATACCGCCGCACATGATAGGCGATCTTGAGAAATCCAGCTTTTCTAATATCGAGCAGCAAAGCCTGGAGTTTGTGAAATATACCCTCGACCCCTGGGTGGTCCGCTGGGAGCAGGCGCTGCAGAGGGCGCTACTTCCCGCCGCTGAAAAGAGGGAGTTCTTCATCAAGTTCAACGTGGACGGGCTGCTTCGCGGTGACTATCAAAGCCGCATGAACGGCTATGCTACAGCCCGGCAAAACGGGTGGATGTCCTCAAATGACATCCGGGAGCTTGAGAACATGAACCGCATTCCGGAGGAGCTAGGAGGTGATCTGTACTTGATCAACGGCAACATGACTAAGCTTGCGGACGCAGGTGCATTCGCCAATAAAAACAACATGGGAACGGAGGCAGGGAACCTTGAACAAGAAATTTTGGAACTGGGTCAGAAACGGAGATGATCGAACCCTCTACCTTGACGGGGCCATCGCCGAGGAAACCTGGTTTGGCGATGAGGTAACCCCCAAGCAATTCAAGGCAGAGCTCTTAAGCGGCAACGGAGATATCACCATCTGGATAAACTCCCCGGGGGGCGATGTCTTTGCGGCAAGCCAGATTTACAACATGCTGATGGATTACAAGGGCAAGGTTACGGTGAAAATCGACGGGATTGCCGCCAGTGCGGCGTCTGTCATTGCTATGGCCGGCGGGGAGGTTTTAATGTCTCCGGTGTCCATGATGATGATCCACAATCCCATGACCATCGCCTTTGGCGATACGGAGGAAATGGAAAAGGCCATTGGCATGCTCGGCGAGGTGAAGGAAAGCATCATCAATGCCTATGAGCTAAAGACCGGCCTATCAAGAGTCAAGTTGTCGCACCTGATGGATGTCGAGAGTTGGTTTAACGCTAAAAAGGCTGTGGAGCTTGGCTTTGCCGACCAGATCATGTTTTGGCAGGCGGATAAGTCGGCCCCTATAAACGAGGGAGCAATCTTCAGCAAAATGGCGGTAGTCAACTCATTAATGAGCAAGCTGCCGCGCAAAGAAAGGCAGACCGGTAAACCCATTACCGATCTCGACAGGAGATTAGAACTACTAAAATCTTAGGGAGGAATTCAAAAATGAGTAAAATTGTAGAGCTGCGCGAAAAAAGAACTAAAGCGTGGGAAACGGCAAAGACCTTTCTTGATGCCAAAAGAGGCGGTGATGGGCTGATCTCCGCCGAGGACACTGCGGCCTATGAAAAAATGGAGGCGGAAGTCGTGAATCTTGGAAAGGAGATCAACAGACTTGAAAGACAGCACAGCATCGAGCTGGAGCTGGCAAAGCCGGTGAATTCTCCGATTACCGGTCGGCCTGCACCGAATGGTGAGTTTAAGGCAGGCAGAGCTACGGATGAGTACAAGCAAGCTTTTTGGAGAGCCATGAGAAACAAGCATAGCTTTGATGTGCAGAATGCGCTGCAGATTGGCACTGACAGTGAGGGTGGCTTCCTGGTTCCGGACGAATTTGAAAGAACCTTAATTAAGAGCCTCGAAGAAGAAAACATCTTCCGGCAGCTGGCAAAGGTTATCACCACCTCCTCCGGAGACAAGAAAATCCCCGTTGTCGCCACCAAGGGAACGGCTTCCTGGGTAGATGAAGAAGGAGCGATTCCAGAATCGGATGACGCCTTCGGGCAGGTTTCTATCGGAGCCTACAAGCTCGCCACTATGATTAAGGTTTCAGAAGAACTCCTTAATGATAGTGTTTTTAACTTGGAGTCCTATATCGCCAAGGAATTTGCCAGACGGATCGGCGCCAAGGAAGAGGAAGCTTTCTTCATTGGGAATGGAACCGGAAAACCTACCGGCATTTTTAACGCCACCGGCGGCGCGCAGCTTGGAGGTACCACAGCAGCAGCAACGGCAATAACTGTTGATGAAGTGATCGACCTATTCTACGCGCTCAAAGCACCTTACCGCAAAAATGCCGTCTTTGTGATGAACGACGCCACCGTCAAGGCCATCAGAAAGCTAAAGGATGCCACCGGCCAGTACCTCTGGCAGCCTTCGGTGCAGGCGGGGCAGCCGGACACCATCCTTAACCGGCCCGTCAGAACCTCGGCCTATGTCCCGATCATTGCGGCGTCAGCTAAGACGATTGCCTTTGGCGACTTCGGCTATTACTGGGTTGCAGATAGACAGGGCAGAGCCTTCCAGCGGCTGAACGAGCTTTTTGCGGCAACTGGGCAGGTAGGCTTTAAGGCAACACAGAGAGTGGACGGCAAGCTGATCCTGGCCGAAGCCATCAAGGTGCTGCAGCAGAAAGTGTAGTAAAAGGAGGTGGGCGCATTGGTCGTCACACTTGAAAATACAAAGGCCTGGTTAAGAGTCGAGTCAAATGCCGAGGATGCGCTCATCGAAAGCTTCATTGTGGCAGCGGAGGATATCGTAGCAGGTATCCTCCGTTTCCCTTTAGCTGAGTTTGCAGACGTACCGGAGCCGGTCAAACACGCCATTTACTTTGCTGTTTCCAAGCTCTATGAGGAGCGGAATGAGTTGAATACCAGTGCGCTGACAGAGGTGTTAAAGGCGCTTCTCTTTTCATACAGGAGGGTGGAATGGTGATGAAGATCGGGAAACTGCGGCACCAGATCACACTGCAAGCCCCGACTTTGACCCAAGACAGTCTAGGCGTAGTGAGCGAAACATGGAGCGATACCGCAACAGTCTGCGCGCAAATCGAGGCTATTTCTGGCAGGGAGTTTTTCGATGCCGCTCGGGTCAACGCCGAGGTGACACACCGCATCCGTATTCGCCACCGGCCGGGCATTGTTCCCGCCATGCGCGTGTTGGAAGGTACCAGGACGTTTGATATCCACTCAGTGCTTGATGTGGACGGCAGAAAGCGGGAGCTAACATTGATGTGTGTAGAACGCGTGTAGAGGGTGAGGGGGGGAGTCAAATGGCAATTAAGGTCGACCAGTTGAGCAAGGAGATCATGGCTCGACTGGACACATACACCGCCGACATCGTGGAGGGTATGAACACTGCTGGCGAACGCGTCACGCGCGAAGGTGCAGCTGAGCTCCTCAGCGCAAGCCCAAAGCGAACAGGTAGATATAGGCGTGGTTGGAGCGTGAGGGTAGCGCACACTTACAGAGGCCCGATGCGGTTTATTTTGCACAACAAGGCACGCCCTCGGCTCACCCACCTGTTGGAGCACGGCCACGCCACCAGGGACGGTGGCAGGACACGGGCACAGCCGCACATTGACCCTGTTGGCGATAAGGTAGCGGCTGGTTACTTTGCGGCGGTAGAGGAGGTGATCAGGCGTGGCGGCTAGACTATACGATATCCTCACTGCCACGGGCTTGCCGGTGGCGTATTCAAATTTTGGGGCAGCCCCGCCTGAGCTGCCCTATCTCGTATATTTTGCTGAAGGTAGCGACAACTTCGCGGCGGACAATACCGTCTATTATCCCCGCACTAATTACCAGGTGGAGCTATACTCCCTGCGCAAAGACGCCGCAAGGGAAGTTTTAGTTGAAGCGGCATTGACCGCGAATGAAATATTCTACGATAAGCGCGAGACGTGGATACCCAGCGAAAAGCTCTACCAAGTCGTTTATGAAATACAAATCTAGGGAGGTGCCTTATGTCTACCAACAAAGTTAAGTACGGCTTGAAGAATGTACATTACGCCGTGGCAACCGAAACTGGCGGGACGCTCACGTATGCGACCCCCGTGCCCATACCCGGCGGTGTTAGTATCACGCTGGAGCCTAAAGGCGAAAAGGCGGAATTTTACGCGGATGACGGCCTGTACTTTAGTGTCGAGTCCAACCAGGGCTATGAAGGCTCACTCGAAATGGCGCTAATGCCAGACGCCTTCCGCATCGCCGTGCTGGGTGACAGGCTCGACAAGAACGAGGGTCTGTTTGAGGACGTTAACGCCCGTCCCAAGCCGATCGCGCTTTTGTTCGAGTTTAACGGCGACGTTAACGCAACGCGGTATGTACTGTACTATGTGCACGTGCGTCGGCCCGCGCTGACGGGTACAACGACAGCAGCCGCGGTAGAGGTTGGGACCGAAACGCTGAACCTGATGGCCAGCCCCGCGCCGGGCACCGGCTTTGTTAAGGCTAAACTGCAAGCTGGCAAAACTGGCTATAACAACTTTTTCACTGCTGTGTATACCTTTGTGCCCCTGACACCGTAGGGGTAATCCACATGGAGAAAACAATCATAATTGACGGGCGGGCGGTGCGTTTCAAGAGTACCGCCGCTTATTTGCTGCGCTACAAGGCCCAGTTCCAGCGCGATGCGTTGAAAGATCTGCTCAAGCTAGAAAAAGCGATCAACGTCACGACGGGTGAACTGGAAAACTACGACGCGCTCGACCTCGAATTGTTCTATAACCTGGTCTGGGTGATGGCCAAAACTGCGGACCCGTCCATCCCGGAGCCTGAAGTCTGGCTCGACCAGTTTAGCGAGTTCCCGCTAGACGAAGTCCTGCGCGAGACGGTCGACCTCCTGGCAGCCAGCCTCATGGGTACAAAAAAAAAGTAGAGGGCGGGAGCCACGAAACTGGAGCTAGTCCTGCCCTTACTACGGAAACCATCATGGTGGGGGCGCTACTGCGAGGATTAACTCTGCAGGACTTTGAGACCCTCACGGTGGGGATGCTCGTTGACTACATTGGGACCTATAATGACGCGAATGTTCCACACGCGAATGCTGGGAACGCGGAGCCGGTAAGAGCGCGGCCAGCCAGCCAGCAGGACTATGACCGATTTTAAGAG
>JAGXSS010000034.1 GCA_018334055.1 Peptococcaceae bacterium | reverse complement strand
GCACCGTAGTGTTTCATGAACCGCCGTATACCGAACGGTACGTACGGTGGTGTGAGAGGACGGGGGTTAATCACCCCCTCCTACTCGATGTGGTCCTTGGGTTGCACGGCCGGGGAGGGTCGGTGTGCCATGTCACGCCGCTACACGGGACATCGTCACGCCGGTACCCGGGAGGGTGCCGCGGCCCGCACGGGGCGGTGTAGAGCCGGCACAAAAACCGGCGACCTCGTCGTGGTCCTTGGGTTGCACGGCGGGGAAGGGTCGGCGTGCCATGTCACGCCGCTACCTAGGACGCTAGAATTACGCAGGCGCCCCGGCAAATTAGCTTGCGCGTCCGTAACCGGCGTGGTATGCTTGACCTATAAATAACAAAGCTGCTGGATGAAGCTAGCGGAAGAGACCCCTCGGGGCGCCGAAGGAGCAAGCCTCTACCTCGCCAAGGTCGGGCTAAACTTTCAGGCAAAAGGACCGCTATGCTGACGGCACTCTGGAAAGCAGTTTTTTTGCACCGAAGGAGCAAGCAGTGCCTTCTATTGCTGCGAAATCTCTCAGGTTACAAAGACAGAGAAATGGGCGGCAATTTTTGCCGTTCATTTTTTCGCCTAGCGGTCCGAAAAATGAAAGGTGGAGTTTGCGTGTTGCTCAAGAACATCACCCAAGATATCGTCTTTGAAAAGTTAGAACACGTGTTGCACCTCTTCCCCGACGTCTGTACCTGCACCCGCTGCCGTCTCGACATCGCCGCCCTAGCCTTAAATCAGTTGCCGCCGCGCTATGTCGTGACCGATATTGGGGCCGTCTACTCCAGGGTGAGTGGCCTCGATATGCAGATTGGTGCCGATACCGTACAGGCCTTGACGCGCGCTATTGAAGTAGTGCAGAAGGGGCCACGACATGCCGCGCAGCATCATCCTGACTAACAACAAAAGCATTGCGCTTAGGCCCACCGATGTTCTAATCAGCTCTCCAAATATGCTCGCCGTACTCGAAACCGCGCGCGATTATGTTCACCTTGGGCACCACCTGCTCACACATCCCTTGGCCGGCAGCGTCAAGCCGAACGAAAACCCCTTTCGCTCGCTAGTGCTCACCTACGACCGCCTAGGCGTCGATCCGCAATCGGTGCAACTAATAGAGGGATGTTTGGGCTTAGCCCGACGCATGCTAGGAGAGAGACCGCTCTCCTTCTATCCGCCCTCCGTCCTAGCCGACCTAGAGTTAATCGACCGTTCTTTGCTCGAGACCGGAGTTGAGTCTTTGCGCCTAGCAGGGCACTTTTAACGAAACATTTTACGAAAACTTAGAAGGAGAGTGTTTATGTCAAGTATTTGGGATATTATCATCGTTGGCGGCGGCCCCGGTGGCTTGTCGGCCGCCATGTACGGCGCCCGCAGCAAGCTCCGGACCCTGCTCATCGAAAAGGCTAAGACAGGCGGGCAAGCCGCCTCGACACAAGACATGGAGAACTACCCTGGGTTTGCCAAAGGCACTACCGGCCCGGCCCTCATGCAGGCCTTTGCAGACCACGCCACCTCTTTTGGCGCCGAGATTATGCGCAATGAAGTAGTATCTATCGACGCCGCCCAAAAGATTGTCCACTGCAAGGACGGCTCACAATACCAAGGCCACACCATTATTCTGTCGCCCGGCGCCATACCGCGCACCTTAGGGGTGAGGGGCGAGCAGGCTCTCCGCGGCAAGGGGGTTTCTTACTGCGCCACCTGCGACGCCGACTTCTTTACCGATTTAGACATCGTCGTCCTTGGCAATGGTGATGCCGCCATCGAAGAAAGCCATTATTTAACCAAATTTGCCAACTCCGTCACCATCGTCGTCATCCACGACGAAGGTGTGCTCGACGCCGCGCCCATGCTGCAGGAGCGCGCCTTTAAGAACCCGAAGATCAACTTCATCTGGAACTCCACCATTCAAGAGATCAAGGGCGATGGCATTGTCGAGGGCGTGGTGCTCCGGAACATCAAGACCAACGAAACCACCGAGCTTGAGACTAACGGCGTCTTCATCTACATAGGCACCATCCCCCTCACCGATTTTATCAAGGGCCAGGTCAATCTCGACTCCCGCGGCTACATCATCACCGATGAGCGCATGGAGACCAGCGCCGAAGGGGTATTTGCCGCCGGCGACGCCCGCGTAACCTACCTCCGCCAGGTCGTCACCGCCGCCGCCGATGGCGCGGTAGCCGCCGTGGCCGCCGAAAAATACATTATCGAAGAAGAGGGCTTTGCCGAGTCGGTGCTCCATGAGAGCCGCCCCGTGGCCGTCGCCTTCTGGACGCCGATGATCCCCAAGTGCATCGAGATAATGCCCGTCATCGAGACCGCCATCGCCGCCTATGGCACACAGGCCAAGCTCTGGAAGCTGGACACCTACCGCAACCAGCGGGTGGCCAAGCGCTACGGCGTGGTCGAGCAACCAACGGTTCTCTTCTTCCACCAAGGCGTGGTCGTCAACCGCCTGGTCGAAGACGAAATAACCCCCGCCGCCATCAAGGGCATCCTCGACTCCATTCTCTAAAGTTCATCCTCTAAGTACCCGTAAGTACCCGTAAGTACCCAAGAACCGCTCACCGGCGGCCTGCCTCAGGCCAATATCGCAGAAAAGGAGGTTAAATCAATGTTTGAAGTCCACAAAGACAATTTCGACCAAGAGGTGCTGCAAGCGCCCGGCCTAGTCGTCGTAGATTTCTGGGGCCCTAAGTGTGAGAAGTGCTTGGCTCTGATGCCAGACTTCGAGCGCCTAGCCGAGCAGTACGGCGACAAGGCCAAATTCTGCAAATTAGACACCTCGGGCAACCGGCGCCTCGCCATCGCCCAAAAAGTCATGGGCCTGCCCGTCATCGCCTTCTACAAGGGCGGCGAAAAAATCGCCGAGCTCGGCCCGAGCGAGTGCACGGCGCTGACCATCGAAGCCAAAATCCAAGAACATATTTAACTAAAGGAGGTGACCAATTTGCGTTTAAGCTTAGGCAATATCAACATCAAGGACGTTCAGTTCGGCAACCAGACCGAAGTAAAAAACGGTGTCCTCTACGTCAACAAGGCCGAAATGATCGCGCACCTGGCCGATGAGCGACTCGCCTCCATCGACATCGACTTGGCGAGGCCCGGCGAAGCCACCCGCATCATGCCCGTCAAAGACGTCATCGAGCCTCGCGTCAAGGTCGAGGGCAAGGGCGGCATCTTCCCCGGTTTTGTCGCCAAGGTCGACATGGTCGGCGAGGGGCTAACTTATGTTCTAAAGGGTGCCGCAGTAATTACCACCGGCAAAATCGTCGGCTTCCAAGAGGGCATCATCGACATGTCCGGCCCCGGTGCCGAGTACACACCCTTCTCTGCTCTGAACAATGTCGTAGTCATCGCCCACCCCGCCCTAGGTCTCTTGCAGCACGAGCACGAAGCAGCTCTGCGCATCATGGGTTTTAAGGCCGCCACCTACCTAGGCGAGGCCGGTCGCAGCGTCACGCCCGACGAAGTCATTACCTACGATTGCCCATCTTTGCCCGTAGCCCTCACCCAGTACCCCGAACTGCCCAAGGTCGCCTATGTCTATATGTTACAGAGTCAGGGCCTTTTGCACGACACCTATCTCTACGGCATCGACGTCAAGCGTATTTTGCCCACCTTTATCTATCCCACCGAAGTCATGGACGGTGCCATTGTCTCTGGCAACTGTGTTTCGGCCTGCGACAAGAACACCACCTACCATCATCAAAACAGCCCCGTCATCGCCCAGTTGCTGGCGCGCCACGGCCAAGACTACAACTTCATTGGTGTAGTCGTCACTAACGAGAACGTCACCCTCGCCGACAAAGAGCGCAGCTCGAACTTTACCGCCAAACTCATCGGCTGGTTGGGTGTCGACGCCGCCATCATCTCCGAAGAAGGCTTTGGCAACCCCGACGCCGACCTCATGATGAACTGCGTCAAGCTAGAGCGGCAGGGCATTAAGACCGTGCTCGTCACCGACGAATACGCCGGGCAAGACGGCGCCTCGCAGTCTCTCGCCGATGCCGACCCCCTCGCCGACGCCGTTATCACCGCCGGCAACGCCAACGAAGTCATCACCCTGCCCGCCATGACGAAGGTCATCGGTTATAGCGAAGTGGCCGATGTTATCGCCGGTGGTTGGCATGGCAGCTTGCACAAGGACGGCTCTATCACCGCCGAAATCCAAGTTATCACCGGAGCCACCAACGAATTGGGCTTTAGCAAGTTGACCTCGAAGGCCATCTAACCAATACCCAACATCTAGCCAATACCCAACATCTAGCCAATACCTAACAAAGTTATCGAAGGAGGTTACAAACCATGCTCAAGGGCAAAAAAGTGGTCATTCTCGGCGACCGCGACGGCGTGCCCGGACCCGCAATCGAAGAATGCGTTAAGTCCGTTGGCGGCGAAGTCGTGTTTTCGGTCACCGAGTGCTTTGTCTGAACAGCCGCGGGTGCCATGGACCTGGAGAATCAAAGAAGGATTAAGGACTTAACCGCAAAGTTCGGTGCCGAGAATTTAATAGTAGTTCTTGGCGGAGCCGAGGCCGAAGCATCTGGCCTAGCTGCCGAAACCGTAACTGCGGGCGACCCTACCTTCGCCGGGCCACTGGCAGGAGTCCAGTTGGGACTATCCGTTTACCACATCTTCGAACTGAAAGAGCAAGTCGACGCCAAAGCCTATGACGAACAGATCAGCATGATGGAAATGGTTCTCGATGTAGACGCTATCATCGCAGAAGTCAGCACCATGCGTAACTCCTATAGTAAGTACGGTAAGTAGTTACCATGTCTATTCTGCAGAAGGGGGGAACAAGATGAGCACCGAAAAATTCAAAGTAGTGCACTACCTAAACCAGTTCTACGGCGGTATTGGCGGCGAAGACAAGGCCGACTATCAGCCCGAAGAACGCCTTGGCCATGTCGGCCCCGGGCAGGCTCTGCAAGCGGCCCTAGGCGAGCGCGGCGAGGTTGTCGCCACCGTTATCTGTGGTGACAGCTATTTTAACGAGAATGTCGAAACCGCACTCAGTGCCATACTCGCCATGATTGCCAAGCACAACCCCGACATCGTCGTCACCGGCCCGGCTTTTAATGCCGGCCGCTACGGGGTGGCCTGCGGCGCCGTAGCCAAGGCAGTGGCCGAAAACCTTAAAGTCCCCGTGGTCAGCGGTATGTATCTCGAAAACCCCGGCGTCGAGATGTATCGCAAATACGCCTACATTGTCGAAACCAGCAACAGCGCCGCCGATATGCGCAAAGCCATGCCCAAGATGGCCAAGCTCGTCATCGATTTGGCCGCCGGCCTCGAAGTGTCGCCGGCTACCCATGGCTATCTGTTGCAGGGACTGCGCAAGAACTATTTCCATAGTGAAAGTGGCGCCAAGAGAGCCGTCAGCATGCTCGTCAGCAAGATGAGCGGCCAGCCTTTCACCACCGAGTACCCCATGCCGCATTTTGATCGCGTGGCGCCCAATATGCCCATCGCCGATGTGCGTCAGGCTAAAATAGCCCTCGTCACCTCGGGCGGCATCGTGCCCAAGGGCAACCCGGACCATATCGAGTCCTCTAGCGCCAGCAAGTACGGCAAGTACGACATCGCCGGCATCACGGACCTCACTGTCGAGACCTTTGCCACCGCGCATGGCGGCTACGACCCCGTCTACGCCAACCAAGACGCCGACCGCGTTTTGCCCGTAGACGTCTTGTCCGAAATGGCCGCGCAGGGCGAGATTGGTTCCCTCCACCGCTACTTCTACACCACCGTGGGCAATGGCACCGCCGTAGCCAAGGCCGTGACCTTTGCCAAAAAGATAGCCCAGGAGCTACTCGACGATGGCGTTAACGCCGTCATCCTCACCAGTACCTGAGGCACCTGCACGCGTTGCGGTGCAACGATGGTAAAAGAGATCGAACGCCTTGGCATTCCGGTGGTGCATATGTGCACCGTAGTCCCCATTTCGCTCACCGTAGGGGCCAATCGCATTGTGCCGACGGTGGCCATACCCTACCCCTTGGGCAATCCCCAAAAGACTCCGGCCGAAGAGAAGGAGCTGCGCCGCGCCTTAGTCCGTAGGGCCCTCCGAGCACTTGAGACCGAGGTCCATGGGCAGGTAGTATTCGACAAATAAACAGTAGAGGGGCGGGCGTTTTATTGCTCGCCCTATTATTTTAACGGAGGTGTCTGATGTTTCCAGTAATTAAAGGGGCGGCCTACACCCTTTTCCATGCCCCCAATATGCTCATCGGCCACGGCACCACTCAGGTGCAAGAGCGCCAGAAGAATGCCGACAGCGATTACCTAAAAAAGATTCCAAGCTTTCTTAGGAGTTTCGATGCCTGTGTAAGCTACCCCCCGAACCAAAGCTTTATCGGCACCATCGCCCCGCGCGAACTAGACATGTTGCCTAAGCCTTGGTTCCAAAACCCCCTGCCCGAGGCCGCGCGCTTTGCCCCCATGGGCGAAGTTATGCCCGAGGACGAGCTCTATGGCGTCATGAAACTTTGCGATTCTTTTGAGTTGGTGCTACTCACCCCCGAGTTTGCCGCCGCAACCGCCGCCAAACTTGCTACCCACCCCGCCTTTGTCGGGGCCGATCTAAGCAAGCTCAAGCAGGTCTCAGACCACGAAACCATCAGCAAGCTGGTGGGCGACCATGTAGCCGAACCGCTTATGCTAGGGGACAATCTCGTCGGTTGTGTGCGCCGCGCTCACGACAGTGACCTCTCGCTCACCGCCCACATCATCTACGAGAACATTGTCGCCATGGCTTCGGCTGTGGTTACGGTGCGTAACCTCATGTTAAAGAGCGGGCTCAATCCACTAGACGTCGACTACATCATCGAATGCTCCGAAGAAGCCTGCGGCGATATGAACCAACGCGGCGGCGGCAATTTTGCCAAGGCCATCGGCGAGGTCGTCGGCTTTGTCAACGCCACCGGCAGCGACACCCGCGGCTTTTGTGCTGCCCCCGCCCATGCCATGGTCACCGCCGCAGCTTTAGTCAAGGCCGGCATCTATAAAAACGTGGTTGTCGTGGCCGGCGGTGCAACCGCCAAGCTCGGCATGAACGGCAAGGACCATGTCCAGAAGCAAATGCCCATTCTCGAAGATGTCCTGGGCGGCTTTGCCATCTGGGTCGCCGAAAACGACGGAATAAACCCCATCATCCGCACCGATGTCGTCGGCCGCCACAGCATCGGCTCCGGCTCTAGCCCGCAGGCCGTCATGACCGCCATCGTCACCGACCCGCTTGACCGGAGCAATATTAAATTAGCCGAAGTCGACGTCTATGGCGTCGAAATGCAAAACCCCGAAGTGACCGTGCCCGCCGGTGCCGGCAATGTGCCCGAAGCAAATTACAAAATGATTGCCGCCCTAGGCGTCAAGCGCGGCGAGTTAGAGCGCGCCGACATCGGCAAGTTTGTCAGCAAGCATGGCCTGCCCGGCTTTGCCCCCACGCAGGGGCACATCCCCTCGGGCGTCCCCGTCATTGGCCACGCCCGCCAAGAGATGTTGGCCGGCCAGATTAAGCGCGCCATGATTATCGGCAAGGGCAGCCTCTTTTTGGCCCGCATGACCAATCTCTTTGACGGCGTTTCTTTCGTCATGGAGCAGAACCCCGGCCTCTCTACCCCGACAACCGCTGTTTTGCACACCACCCGCATCGGCATCACCTTGCTCGGCAGTGAGCATGGCCTCGCCGAAATAGTCCGCGGCGCTGAGCAGGCCGCCCGCTTTAACCCCGAGCTCGAGGTCGTGCTCATTGGCCCGCGGGTAGACTCCTCCTTACGGCAGGTAGTAGCCGACTGCGAAAGCACCCAGCACGAGGCCATGGAGAAAATGCTGGCCAGCGGTGAATTGCAGGCCTGTGTCACCATGCACTACAGCTTTCCCATCGGTGTGGCCACCGTGGGGCGTGTCACCACCCCCGCCCGCGGCCGCGAGATGTTCATCGCCACCACCACCGGCACCGCCGCCACCGACCGCACTTTGGCCATGGTCAAAAACGCCATCGCCGGCCTCGCCGCAGCCAAGGCCAGCGGCATTCAGAACCCCACCTTGGGCATCCTCAATGTCGACTCTGCCCGCACTGTTGAGCGCCACCTGCACACCCTAGCCGAGAACGGCTACCCCATCACCTTTGCCGAGTCGGTCCGCCAAGACGGCGGCTGTGTCATGCGCGGCAACGACCTGCTAGTCGGCGCCCCCGATGTCATGGTCACCGACACCCTCACCGGCAATGTCCTCATGAAGGTCTTTTCTGCCTACAGCACCGGTGGCGACTACGAGGCCCTCGGCTACGGCTACGGTCCCGGAGTGGGCGAGGGCTATGGGCGGGTGGTGCTCATACTCTCGCGCGCCTCCGGTGCCCCCGTTGTCGCCGGAGCAATCAAGTACGCCGGTGACTTGGCCAAGGGCAGGCTGTTGGCAGTCGCCGCCGCCGAGTTCTCCGCCGCCAACAAGGCCGGCCTCGCCGCCTTGTTCAATAAATCTGCGGAGGCCGCAAGCACGGCCATCGCCGATATTACCCCCCCTGCCGCTAAGCCCGTCACCGAAGAAATCGCCGGCATAGACATCCTCGACCTAGAGGACGCCGTGCGCGAGGTCTGGCGGGCGGGCATCTTTGCCGGCACCGGCATGGGCTGTACCGGACCCGTCATTCAGACCGCCGCCGAGGACTATGCCGCAGCTTTTGCCATCTTAGCCAAGGCCGGCTACGTCAAGGCCTAAGCGACAGTCATGCCAACCGGCCCTTGCTCTCATAGCAGCGCGGGCCGGTTTTTTTATAATTATTCAGCTGCACCCCTGCCAAACAGCAAGATTTAAGACCCCCTAGGGCGAACAATACCGGTAAAGGTCGAAATGAGGGAAGAGCAGTGAAAGAAGAGCGGCAGGCGCGTATTTTGAACATAATCAGCACCAAGCAAATCGAGACGCAGGAGCAGCTGGCAGAGCAACTTGCGGCGAGCGGCTACCAGGTCACCCAAGCCACTGTTTCACGCGATGTTAAAGAACTGGGCCTTATCAAATTTACCGCCAAGTCGGGCAAGCAAAGCTACATGCAAGCCCCGAGCATAGGCGGCGACAGCAAGGCCGACCGTGCCGTCCGCATCCTGCGCAACTCCATTATCAGCCTCGACCACACCGCCAACTTCATCGTCGTCAAGACCCACCCCGGCGGCGGCAACGCCGTCGCCGCCGCCCTCGACAGCCTACCCCTCGCCGGCGTCATGGGCACCATCGCCGGCGACGACACCATTCTCATCATTAACCGCGAGATAGCCGCCACCCCCGGCATCGTCCTCCACATCCGGCAGCTGCTCAACATCGGCACTTAGCTCCCTTGGCTCCTCGCCACTTCGCGCAATTTGTCGTTTTGTGTCGGAATGTTTCTTTCTCGATTCGGCAGGATGTGCCCAAGGCGCGGAGAATGTTACACATTGTGCTTTTTATGTAGTTAACGCGGTCAACCTTGCGAGGGGGTGGATGGCGCATGACCACGATGGCCGCTATTCACTAATAGGAAAGGCAGGTGATTCTCCGTGGAGAAGTCCACGCTTCAAGAAATAAAACAGACCTGGAAAGAGCGGGAGAATAAAAAGCTGCGCGTGAAAAAGCCAAAGTCTGTGCCCAAAAGGTGGCTTCATTGTTGAAAGCCAGCTATGGCGTTACGGATGTTTACCTTTATGGTTCGCTGATTTGGGGAAAGATTTTTACTGAACATTCCGACATAGACTTGCTTGTTGTTGGTTTTCCCCCGAAGGCAGATTATTGGGATGCCTTGGCTGGGGCTGAACACGTAGCGGTACCCTTCCCGCTTAGCATTGCTTTGGCGGAAAATGCCGCACCGGGCTTGGTGGAGAAGGCGATGAAGGAGGGTGTGCGACTATGACGAAGCATCCAAGGTACAACAGAACAATTTAAACGGGAAATAGAGACCTTTACAGGCAGCCTGGTGGACCCGCAAATCCTACGGATTCAGGTCAAACAGGAGCGTCCTCCACATCCGGCAGCGGCATAAAAGCGTTAAGAAAGGTGCGTTTATGAAAGTCTATCCTGTCTTAAAGCGGAGTTTGGATGTTTTATTATCTACGCTTGCAATTGTTATTTTATCACCGGTGCTGCTAGTAGTATCTTTGCTAATAAAATGCGAGTCCACAGGTCCCGTCTTATTTAAGCAAAGACGAATTGGCAGAAATAAGTCGGAGTTCTACATGTTCAAATTTCGCACTATGAGAACAGACGCCCCTAAGGATACTCCCACCCACTTATTAGCTAACCCCGACATATATATAACCCGAGTAGGCAAATTTTTGCGGAAAACGAGCCTTGATGAGTTGCCCCAGGTTATTAATATACTGTGTGGAACTATGTCAATAATCGGTCCCCGCCCCGCCCTATGGAATCAGTATGATTTAATTGCGGAACGAGACAAATATAGCGCTAATGATGTGCTACCAGGGCTCACAGGTTGGGCGCAGATAAATGGTCGAGATGAACTTCCTATTGAGGTTAAGGCCAAGCTTGATGGGGAGTATGTTGCGAAAATGAGCTTTACGTTTGATGTGAAGTGCTTCTTTGGGACAATCGTGGCAGTACTTAAGAGGGATGGGGTTATTGAAGGTGGGATTGGTACGACAGGGAAGACGGATGTCTGCATGACGAAGGAGACTACGTCAGGGTGAAGAAGATACTTGTGACGGGAGCAGATAGTTACGTAGGGACGGCTTTTGAGAGATGGTTTTCACAGTATCCTGATGAGTATTCTGTCGATACCATTGATATGAGGGATAATGTTTGGCAAGACAAGCCCTTTGAAGGGTATGATGTGGTACTTCATGTAGCTGCAGTTGTTCATAAAAAGGAAAGCCCTAAAATAGAAAGTATGTATTTAAAAGTGAATGTAGATTTGCCAGTTGCCGTCGCTAAGAAAGCTAGGGCGGCAGGGGTAAGACAGTTCATTTTCATGAGTACGATGGCTGTTTATGGCGAAGAAGGTGAGATCGGTCATGAGGTAATTATCACTAGAGACACTACACCCAATCCTAAGACGTATTACGGGAAGAGCAAACTTACAGCTGAATATGAGCTGAACAAGTTGGCTAACGAAAACTTCAAAATTCTGGTCTTAAGACCCCCTATGATTTATGGTTCAAATTGTCCTGGCAATTACGCTAAACTGGTGAAGCTAGCAAAATTAACGCCTATTTTTCCTATGATTGAAAATAAGAGATGCATGTTGTATATTGGCAAACTATGTCAACACCTCAAGAGGCACATCGATAAGGAATCCAAAGAATTGTTTTTTCCACAAGACAACGAGCACTGGAACGCAAGCTTGCTGGTGAAGAAGCTTGCTGAGCAAAGTGGCAAGAAGATTTACTTGTCTGAATCAATGGGGTGGTTGATAAGGCTCATTGGTGCCCGATTAGGGGTAATAAAAAAAGTTTTTGGTAATTTGGTGTACGAGCGCGAAGAGGTGGAAAATGGCTAATTAAATGGCTCACTGTTATGGCCATAGACCCTAGC
This sequence comes from Peptococcaceae bacterium, assembly GCA_018334055.1. Classification (GTDB taxonomy): domain Bacteria; phylum Bacillota; class UBA994; order UBA994; family UBA994; genus BS524. The sequence continues at coordinate 5,427 of JAGXSS010000034.1, read as the reverse complement.
CTTACAGGTTGCACTCCGCTAGACTTGATTAAGTCCCTAGAGAAACACAACATCGAATCCCGCCCAGTGTGGAAGCCCATGCATTTACAACCGGTTTGTGCCTACCTTCCGGGTCCAGTCTGACCATTGCCTACCCAGAGGGTCAAACGAATATTCTATACCGACCTGATGGAGGAGTTTCGTGACCGCGGTCATAAGATGTACGTAGTATGCTCGAGGGAAAGTCGCTACAAAAAAGCTACCCTGTTTGAAGTAGGGTGGTAGGACTGGCGCGTGAGCACTCTACCACCAATAGCAGAGGAGGACCCACATTCACATGAAAGTAGTTATTCTAGCTGGTGGATTCGGAACCCGGATTTCTGAAGAAACACACCTCAAACCAAAGCCCATGATTGAGATAGGTGAAAAACCGATCTTATGGCACATCATGAAGACTTATAGTTATTATGGTTTCAACGAATTCGTCATATGCCTAGGGTTTAAGGGGTATGTCGTCAAAGAGTATTTTTATAACTATTTTTTGCATAACTGCGACGTCACTTTCGACGTTCGAACACAGGGGATGGAGATACACCAAAACTCGGCCGAGCCCTGGCGGGTAACGCTAGTCGATACAGGTCCAGCTACCATGACGGGTGGGCGTGTGAAACGGATTAAGCCATACGTCAAAAATGAGACTTTCATGCTCACTTATGGAGATGGGGTTGCTGATATAGATATCCCCGCCCTGCTAGAGTTTCATCGCCGCCATGGCAAGATGGCCAGCGTAACGGCTGTGCAGCCATCAGGCCGTTTCGGAGCGATGCATATAAGTGAAGACCAAATGGTGCAGGCATTTCAAGAAAAGCCTGAGGGAGATGGCGGCTGGGTTAACGGGGGTTTTTTCGTGTTCGAACCTGGCGTTTTCAACTATATCGATGGAGATCAGACCATCCTTGAAAGAGACCCACTTGAGAAGTTAGCTACTGACGGACAGCTTCAAGCTTATAAGCACGCGGGGTTTTGGCAGCCGATGGACACTCTGCGCGATAAAACTCGCTTGGAGGAATTATGGCAAAACAATAAAGCCCCTTGGAAGGTGTGGTGAGCAAGATGGCATCACACGCAAGGCGACAACTTTTTGATGACATCTACCGGGGCAAGACGGTCTTAGTCACGGGGCATACCGGCTTCAAAGGCTCGTGGCTAGCATTGTGGCTGCATTCGCTGGGCGCCAAAGTGGTTGGGTATGCATTGGAGCCGCTCACGGACCCAAGCATGTTCAATGCCATAGACCTACCCACGAAGATTACCCACATAATCGGGGATGTGCGTGATTTTGGTCACCTTTCTGCGGTCATGGAAACCCACCAGCCGCAGATTGTGTTCCATCTGGCAGCACAGCCACTGGTACGCTTGTCCTACCGTGAGCCTCAGCTAACATACGAGACTAACGTGATGGGCACAGTAAACCTCTTGGAAGCTGTCCGCCGCACATCCAGTGTGCGAGTCGTCGTGAATGTCACCAGCGACAAGTGTTACGAAAATAAGGAATGGGATTACAGCTATAGGGAAAATGATCCCCTGGGCGGCTTCGACCCCTATAGCTCCAGCAAGGGTTGCGCCGAGTTAGTGTCAGCGTCCTATCACAGGTCTTTTTTTAACAATCCAGATAGTGTACACATGGCCTCGGCGCGGGCCGGAAATGTGGTTGGCGGTGGAGACTGGGCCTCAGATCGCATCGTTCCGGATTGCATACGTTCGTTGCAGAAGAGCGCGCAAGTTGTTTTGAGAAGCCCTCAGGCGATTCGCCCTTGGCAACACGTTTTGGAGTCACTTTCAGGGTATCTTTGGTTGGGGAATCTGCTCTGGGTGAAAGGGCATGAATACAGCGGTCCGTGGAATTTCGGCCCCGAGCCAGGAGGCAACATCACAGTTCAAGAAGTGGTGGAGAAGATTATCAAGCACTGGGGAGAAGGCGCCTGGGGTGGAGACGCGGACACGAGTCAACAACTTCATGAGGCCAAGTTTTTAAAGCTCGACTGTACGAGGGCTAATAATCTCTTAAAGTGGTTTTCGGTTTATGATATCGAACAGACTTTACGGGTGACAACCGCCTGGTACCGAGCATACTACTGCAGTCATGCTAAGATGTGGGAGCACTCACTGAGGGACATCGAGGAGTATGTGGAAGTGGCATCAGTGAAGAAACTGGCTTGGGTTGGTAAAACGCTTTGATAAGAATTTCAGGGAGGAAGACGATTGCAACGACTAAATAATGAACAACCGAACAGCCAGCACATGAGCCGAGAACAATTAAACGCGGCGCAACTAAGGCAAGAGATTCTTGACAAAGTGGCGCACTATTATGACTTGGCGTATGCTACGAAAAAGTTCTTCGTTCCCGGGCAATCCCGCATTCCTTACGCAGGTCGAGTTTTCGATGCGACCGAGATGGTCAATCTCGTTGATTCAGCCCTTGAGTTTTGGTTGACACATGGCCGTTTTGCCCAAGAGTTTGAAGCCAAACTAGCCACTTTTTTGGATGTAAAATACTGCTGCTTGGTCAATTCCGGATCATCGGCTAACCTGCTGGCTTTTATGGCTTTGACGGCCGACAATCTAGGGCAAAGAAAGATCGAGCGCGGAGATGAAGTAGTCACCGTCGCGGCCGGTTTTCCCACCACAGTGACCCCCATTATTCAATATGGTGCCATTCCTGTATTTGTCGACATCGAACTTGCTACGGCAAATATCGATGTTACCCAACTGGAGTCGGCCTTGAGCAAAAAGACTAAGGCTGTGATGATCGCCCACACTTTGGGCAACCCCTTCGATACTCGGGCGGTAGTGGATTTTTGCCGGAAACATGATTTGTGGCTGATCGAAGACAATTGCGATGCCTTGGGGTCGACATACGAGGGTAAGTACACCGGTACATTCGGCGACATCGGAACCAGCAGCTTCTATCCTCCCCACCATATGACGATGGGAGAAGGGGGAGCGGTCTACACCAATAACCCGCTACTTGCCAAGATAATCTTGTCCATGCGAGATTGGGGAAGAGACTGCGTCTGCCCGTCAGGCGTTGATAACATGTGCGGTCATCGCTTTGATCGGAAGCTTGGGGAACTCCCCCTCGGCTATGACCACAAGTATGTGTACTCACACTTGGGCTACAACTTAAAGGCGACGGACATGCAGGCGGCTGTGGGTTGTGCGCAGTTGGATAAATTGCCGTCTTTCATATCCGCCCGTCGAAGAAACTGGAGGTTATTGCGAGACGCTCTGGCCGACTTGTCTGATGTGTTCATCCTTCCGGAAGCTACCAGGGGTTCAGACCCAAGTTGGTTTGGCTTCTTACTCACGGTGAGAGAAAATGCGGGTTTTACGAGAGACCAAATCGTGAAGCATCTTGAATCACGAGGGGTACAAACCCGAATGCTGTTTGCCGGCAACCTCATTAAGCACCCGTGCTTTGATGGGCTGAGATCCAGGGGTGAGGGATATAGGGTGGCAAGCGAACTCCGCAACACCGACGCAATAATGAATCAGGCTTTTTGGGTAGGGGTTTATCCGGGGATGACGGAAGAGATGGTCCAGTACATAGCTAAGAGCATTAGAGATCTTGCTTGGGGTGATTAAATGACATGCGCATCGAAAGTACAGTGATCCCTGACTGCTACGAAATGCATCCCGTGATCCACAAAGATAAGCGTGGCGTTTTTGTAAAGACATTTTACGAAGACTTCTTCGCCAAGAACGGGCTGAAAACGAGCTTTGCGGAGGAATACTATTCGTGTTCATGGCGAGGCGTTCTCAGGGGGTTGCACTTTCAGGCCCCCCCCCACGATCATACCAAGTTGGTTTTCTGCGTATTAGGTGAAGTTCTTGATGCCGTTGTTGACCTCAGGGTTGGTTCTCCCACATACGGTAAGTTTGAAACGTTCAGGCTAAGTGCCCAGAAGGCAAACATGATCTACGTTCCTCAAGGGTTAGCGCACGGCTTTTACGTACTGAGCGAAAGTGCGATACTTATGTATAAAGCAACGACCATACATTCGCCCGAGCATGACACAGGCATCCTCTGGAGTTCAGCCGGAATACCTTGGCCGGGCCTAAACCCCATAATGTCAGCCCGAGACAGCATGTTTCCACCATTAGCAAGTTTCGTTAGCCCGTTCAAATATTACTTCGGTTCCGGAGGTGAGTAGCATATGAATCCAAGAAAGGCCCTCATTACGGGTGGCACTGGGTTTATTGGGTCTGCTTTATGTAGGCGCCTAGTGACCGATGGCTGGGATGTCCATCTGGTTGTGAGAAGCGAATCTGCCTTATCTCAACTTGATGGTATACTCGATCGGGTAACCTTGGGTGTTCACGATGGATCGACAGAAGGGATACAGGCCATTCTCCGGAAGGCAAAGCCGACAACGGTCTTCCACCTGGCATCCTTGTTTCTCGTCGAGCATAAACCAGCAGATATTGAAGCTCTTATTAAAAGTAACATTGTTTTTGGCACTCAGTTAGTGGAGGCAATGGCGGCCAATGGTGTCTATGAACTGGTGAATACTGGGACATCTTGGCAGCATTTTGAGAGTCACGAATATGATCCAGTCTCCCTCTATGCTGCCACGAAACAAGCTTTCGAGAGCATTCTAACCTTTTATGTTAAAGTAACGCCTCTGCGTGTGATAACCCTAAAGCTGTTTGACACTTATGGACCTAACGACCCGCGCAATAAGCTCTTTAGCCTGCTACGACGCGCGGCGAAAACTCAAGTTCCTCTAGCCATGTCCCCTGGGGAACAGCTTGTGGATCTAGTGTATTTGGACGACGTTATTGAAGCCTATCTTGAAGCGGCCCGTAGACTGAGCGACCCAGAGGTGCAGCAGGAAGCTTACGCGGTCTCCTCGGGGTGTCTTATTAGGCTAAGGGAGCTAGTGCAAATTTATGGCAGGGTAACAGGGACCCCGGTACCTGTTGAGTGGGGTTCTCGTCCTTATCGATTTCGTGAAGTGATGATTCCGTGGAATAAGGGGGCATCCTTGCCGGGATGGTTACCTAGAACCAACATCGAAGAGGGAATCAGAAGAATGGAGGGGATTTGTGGGTGAAGTGCCTCAAACCGTTAGTTACAGTGGCCATTCCCACCCGCAATCGGGCTAACTACTTGCGGGAGGCCATTAGGAGTGCTCTTAGCCAAACGTATACTGCATTGGAGGTAATAGTCTCTGACAATGCATCAGCGGATAACACCCAAGAAGTTGTAAATGGATTTTCCGACCCTAGAATAAGATACTTTCGCCACGAGACTGGTCTAGAGATGGTCTCCAATTGGAATTATTGCCTGGAACAAGCTACCGGCGAGTTTTTTCTGCTGTTATCTGACGATGACGCCTTAGAGAGTGACGCTATAACATGGTTCGTAGAGCAATTCGCCGACCC
>JAGXSS010000033.1 GCA_018334055.1 Peptococcaceae bacterium | reverse complement strand
GCTGACGCTCGCTCCGGGGCTATACTGGCTGGGACACGGCTTTAACGGCACGCCTACCACAAGAGTGATCCCGGCCACGGCGCTGATACCGCTTGGGTATGATCTGCTGCAGCCCACAGTGGCAACCGGATTTAGATTAACTCAAGGCTATGCCCTTGGGCTGCCTAGTCCGTATCCCGGCGGCGCGCCGAAGGTAACAAGCGGCCGGCGGGGGATATTCTTGAGGAGAGTCTAAAAAGATGTATAACACAGGCAAACGCTACAACACAGGCGAGCGGTACAACCTATTAGGTTTGCCGCTTAAAGGCATCGGCTGGTATACGCATTTGGGAGGAGCGCTTGCCGCTGTTGTAGACGGCCGGCTGCGGCCCGTGGCGCTGCTCCATCAGGCGTATAAAGTTTTTGTCGATGAGACCCTCTCCGGGGAAGACAAGCTAACCTTCTTTTTGCCTCACCCTGTACCGGCAGAGCTTGCAGCCGGCGCGCTCATTGACTTAGCCGGGAAGATCTACCGGGCAGTGGTGATCACCGATCGCGAAGAGGATGAGGGGACAAGGGTTATTCAAGTGGAGGCCTGGGCTCTGTGGTACGACTTAGCCAAGATGCCGGAGCTGCCCAAACGGGATTGGGTTGGCGCTCCGGTGCTGGAGATTTTGGCCTGGCTCCTGCACGGCACAGGGTGGTCGATAGGCTATGTGGCGGTTGTCACCATGCGCGTGCTGACCTGGGGCGGCGGCTGCAACCGCCTGGAGGCGCTGCGCGAGCTGGAGCGTGTCTTTAACGCCGAGATTGTCTGGGATACGGCGGCCCGCACAGTCTCCGTTGCTCCGGCCGGAGGCGCGGATACCGGAGTGTTTTTCCTGCGGGGCAAAAACCTGCGTAAAGCTGAAGTCGAAACAAGCGTTATCGAAACGGTGCACAGGCTGTATCCGCGCGGCCACCGGGGGCTTCAGATTTCAGCGGTCAACAACGGGATACCGTATCTGGAGATTCCTAGCCCATACGACCCCCCGCCGTCCGCGGTGTTGGCGGCGGACGGCTACACCGACCCGCAGATGCTCAAAGAATACGCCGAAGCGGTATTTGCTGAAATGAACGCGCCGCAGGTAAGCTACATATGTGAGATTGTAGACCTGTCCGCGCTGAGCATAGCGGGTGAGGAGCATATTAACTTAGGTGACGTGGTTACGGTCTATGACAGCGATGCGGGGATAAATATCAAGACCCGCATCGTCCGGATGCACTACGATGTTTTAGAGCCTTGGAACAGCAGAATGGAGCTTTCCACGGTCAGGCCGGATATGGCCGGCGTGATCAAGACGATGCAGCAGTCCGTGGCCAGGTTTGAAGTGGTGGAAATGGCCGAGACGAAAGACATCGCCCAGCTTATGGTATTTAATCACCTGCTCAATTCCCGGGCGGACGACGGTTTTGCCTACTGGATAAACGACGGGTGGGGGATAGACAACACGATTGGCTTTTCCGGCCCGGCCTCTTTTCGGGCCGTCGGGCAGCCGGGGGTATCCAAAACCCTGCTGCAGACGATTCACCCGGCGCATAGGGAGAGCTACGTCATCAGCCTGCGGGCGCTGCTGGAAAATGTGCAACCCGGCGCCCAGGGCAGAGCAGGCGTAGAAGTGGTGGTGCACTACACCGACGGCACACGAGAGACGCATTATATATCCCTGGTTTAGGGAGGCTTTAAAAAAAAATGTTCTGGCAACCATATCTCATGCTCATGCCGGCTAAGATCTCCAAGAGGGTGGCCAAGATGGAGTTGCGCCTCTGTATGGAGGACGCCGCCGGAACGGTTAACATAACTGACATCATGCTCCAGGGCGGAACTTTGGCCACGCTTTGGATCTCTCACTCCTCAGAGCTTAAATTTTCTTTCGAGCAATAGCCATGGAGCGCTACTTCAAAACCATCGAGATCAGGGAAAAGCAGAAGCGCGTGAGTAAGATAGACTTCAAGGCGGTAATGGAAGACAGAAGCGGTATGGTTACGCTGACCGATCTGGCCCTGAAAGACGGAGCGCAGCTCACAGGCCACGTACCGGCCACGCGGGAGATGCTGCGCAAGCTGCGGGAAGACAGCCAGCCGGCGGCGCCGAAACATTTTAACGCTCTGGTCCGGGGCCGGCAGACGCTGATTGTACCCAACCGGGGCAAGTACTGGAGCGTTGTGCCGGGCACGCCTGTGGCGACCACAGCCATTGACTTTACCGTATGGGCGAAGACCGCTGTGCCGGCCGGGATGCGGTTTTCACACTTCTACAGGACACGGCAGTTTGCTTATGGCAATGCATTAGCGGCCGGGGACAGTTTCGAGTTTCGGGCCGGCAAAAGGCGTGTCGCCCATAACGGCGCTCCGGCCAAAGATTACACGGGGCTATTCCACCAGTGCGCCGCCGGCAACTCGCGCTTTAACATCGACCTGATGACCGAAGGGGCAGGGATAAGGCCGCAGCCCGCGGCCAGGGTGCTGATAGAGATACAGGAATGGGAGCTGGCCAGTGGAGGAAAAAGGCTATGAGCAATATGAGGCAAGAAGGCCGGGGCTGTATGACCTGGTCTTTTTTAAAGACTGTAAGAGCAAGGCAGGAGTGGTGGGATTACGGTGACCGACTCACCCACATGGGGCTGTTTGATTTTCTTGTGCCCGATAACACCGGTAGGATAACCGGCACTATTCCCGCCGCGGATTTGGAGAGAGTACACCGCTGGCCGCACATCACTTACCTGCTGACGGTCAGAAATGATGGTATCCTGTCCAGGTTTAAGGCCATCGTGGACAATACCGGCGGGGCGCAGGATTTATTTATCAGCGAGCTGCACCGCATTTTAGACATGTACCCTTTCGCCGCCGGAGTGGACATTGACCTGGAGGTGGGGCCGAACGACAACCCGGACGGCGTGGTGGCTTTGGCCAAGAGGATTTACGAGAGTGTCAAGGGCCGCCCGGCCCAGCGCTATGTGCACTGGGACTTGCCTCCCATGACCGGGGACGGCATCCCTTGGTGGGAGAGATGGTGCGACTACCGGCGCATGGAGCCGTATTTCGATTCCTGCGCCATCATGAGCTACGCCTTCTCCTGGGCGGGCAGCGCTCCCGGTCCGATTAGCCCGATGTGGTGGATGGAGTACATCTATGACTACGCGGTGACCAGGATACCGAGGGAGAAAATCTTTCTCGGCATACCGGGGTTCGGCTTCAACTGGCGCATTGACCGCAAACCCGCTCCGGGAAGCTACCGCGGCAGCAGCGGGACATTCTTAGGGTTCTTAGGCTGGCAGCAGGGAGAGTTTACTTTTCACGCGGAGCAGGCCCGGATTCCCTTTGCCGGCTGCCATGACCATGGGAGCATGAGCCCGCATTTAATGCTGCACATCTACGACTGCCTGGAGGGGCAGGATGCTTGCGATCTGCATCCCCCGGCCCAGCGCGTCTCCGGCGAGGTGGGCTACGCCAGGAGAAACTACCTGGTCACTTATGAGAAGACGCCGGTATATGGATTTCAAAGTATACTCGCTGACCGCGACGGTTTAAGCTTCGACACCATATCCGGAGATATGGATGCCGGGGTTGGATGGGTCTCGCCGTCCGGCACAAGCGGCCGGGCATTATACCGGTTTGAGGTACAGACGGCGGGGGAATACGTGCTGGCGGTCAGAATGAATGCCCGCTGGTGGTCAAGCCAGGTGTTACGATTTCGCTTAAACGGAAAAGTACTGCAGGCCGGCCCGTTTCCCGACTGGTACCCGCTGCACCGGCGGGTGCACTGGGTCAGTTTAGGCAGACACAGCTTGCCGGCCGGATTAAACAGCTTAGAGGTTCGCGGCGATGGCAGCCAGTTTGGGACACAGTTCTGGGGCTTTCGCGTCTGCAAGAGTTTTAGTTTGAAGATGGACGGCGGCGGCGGCACATATACCCTGATGCCGCGCAAGTTTAAAGAGATAGGCGGCAGCTGGGTCTTGCCGGCGGATTTTATCCTGACGCCGGAGCTTTTGCGCCACGCGCCCGATCATGCCTGGGTCTGGTACGACGACTTCCGGGATAACACAATAGCTTTTTACAACTTAAGGGGCGGGGTGTGGAGCGTTGATACCACCAGGTGGCTGCTTGTACAGGCCAGCCAGGCCGGCGGGGACGCCCAGGCTCACCTCTCCCACTATGGGTTCGGCGACTTAAACATCCGGGCCAGGATGCGCATGACCGCCGGCAGCGGCACCATGGGTATCGTTTTCAAAGCTCAGGGAGTAAACGATCTATATCTGTTTCTGCTCCGGCTGAGCACGCAGACGGCGGAGCTGTGGAGAAGAAGCGGCGGGACCTGGTTTAAAGCGGCTGCCGACGTGCACAAGGGGGTGAGCTTAAACACCTGGTACAGCTTAAGAGTCAGAAGCCGGGGAAGCGAGCTCAACTGCTGGGTGGACGAGGGCCGACTGTTTAACCTGACGGTTAACTTGCCGGCGGAAGGCGGCTTTGGTATTCGCACCAGCGGCGCGGCGATTGAGTGCAGCTTGCTGGACGCAGGCAGCCCGTATACTTACGTGCCGCAGGAGGCCGTAGAGGTGAGCGTAAAGCTGGATCAGTACAATACCGGGGTGAGCTATAACTCGGGCGCGAGGGCAAATGTCTTGCCGGCGACTTTCGGGCGTATTCAGCGCAGCGGCGTGACCTGGCTTGAGCCGTGGGGGTACTTTGAATACCTTGGGACGGGAGAAGAAGCGGATACCAGGACAGAGGAGATTCCGCTTGATTTTGACTTTGTCCACACCGCAATGTTCCCGGCGTTTGAGGGCGACCGGCCGGTGAGGATAAACTTATCCGACCGCGGCGTCTGGGTGACGAACCTTTACTTGGGCGACGCAAGAGGGTTTTCCCTGGCGCACTACTCCGACGCGGAGCACTTCGATATGCTGGCCAACTTGGCCAAGCACCGCTGGGGGCTAAATGGGGTGGCTTGGTGGGCACTGGGGCTGCAGGACCCGCTCATTTTTAAATATCGGGAGGGGGCGGGGTGAAGCAGGATGATATTATAAGGCAGGCGGATTCGTAAAATATTTTTTTAAAATAAAAATGAGGGAGGGATTTAGATGTCGTGTCCGGCAGGTGCAGCGGCGCCAAGACCGGCTGGAGGTGTTGGCCCCTTCGGCCTCCGTGTTAACCGGTGGAATCAGTCTGTAGACGTCTGGAGAAATCCGTACAGCGCGTTAACAAACGAGAGGATTGGAAGAATCAATCCAAACGATTTTTTCCGTCAGCAGTGGTCTGACGATGTCGTATCGATGGAGGTTCTGCATCACCATGTATTGATTCGAAACTTTAGCGGGTTATTACAATGGGGATATTTTACAGAAGACGGTATAACTGCGCCACATCGTAACTTGATCATGAACTGCTTCACAAACTTCCCTCGCGCCAGATTTACTTGGAACGGAATGAATCTACTGGAATACACCGTACAAAATCGCTCTGCGCAGTTGCGGACCTTAACCGGCGTTCTTTTGGAAAATCTCCCTATTGGAACAAGAATCGGAATTGAGGGCAACGTTATGGGAGTTAACTGGTGTGCCTTTATCAGAATCGAGGCTGTACGAAGATTCCTCCCGGACCTTGGGTGGCAGTGGACTTGGGCTGATCTTAATGCCGGGCTGAGAGGCTTCGTTCACACCGGACTTCCGGCTAATACTCCTGCGACCAGTACGCTTAGGACATCGCTGGTTCCTTAAGGAGGAAAAATCGGAATGAACCATCCGGTCGAAATTAAGTTAAATTCGCGATCAAACACGAGCCGGATGCCCCACACAGCGCCTTCCGCGTAAATTGACGCTTCGCGAATATGTTTGTTTTCGCAGGGATAGAATCTTTGGTGTAGAAAAGCTATCACTTCGTTACGCTTTTCCCAGGGCGAATATCGTTTAGGGGGCGGGAAGTCGTCGTAATTCCAAGGAAAATGGCCGTAAGGCTCTACACCGAATAAAAAGGCCTCGGTGACTTCTCTCCCGTACATCATTCCTCCCTCGCCCCAATTAACGATGGAGGATAGCTTAACGCAGCCGGCAATTTTAATTTGCTCGTCAAGCGGCAGACCCTTAACAGCGACACCTGTGTAATCCTTCTCCGCCTGAATAGGCGCCGGAGTAGTCTGAGGCGAATCCTCGGGGAAAGCGATAAGCCATAAAACAATAAGAGACAGAGTAATTACCAGGAGCGACAATAGAGCCATTACAACCGCACACACCGTACCAATAACTCTAATTCTGGTCACGCTACACCTCTCCTTTACAGTGATTTTAACCTTAAATTGGCAGAAAGTAAAGCTAAAAATATAATATTGGGAAAAAGATAGAATCACCAAAGAGCGCTTACAACCGGCGCTCTTTAATTTTGAGGGGAGGTGGGATTATTGACCAATCTTGAAATCGCCGTAGCCAGGCACGAAGAGCGTATCAAAAACTTGGAGGCTGATTTTTGTGAAATGAAACATGTGTTGCAGAAAATCTACCTTACCCTGATGGCAATAGTGGGTGGTGTTATCACATCACTCATCCTGCTGGTAATTAATATGAGCGCGGGGAGGTGAAAGTTAAGTGGAGATCACCCAGGCAAAACTGAATTGGCGCGGGCCGCTGACACCAATTACACAGAAGATCGAGAAGATTATCTGCCATCACCCTGCATCGACAGGGACAATGGAGGCAAACCATAGGTTCCATCGCGAAACACGGGGATGGAACGGACTGGGTTATAGTTACTGGGTTGACTACGACGGCAGCATCTTTGAAGTCCGCGGGCGAAATGTTGGGGCACACTCTGGAAGTAATTGGAACGACCGCAGCTATGGTATCTGCTTTCGCGGCAATTTTGAGGTTGAACAGATGCGCGACCAGCAGGTAGAGGCTGGGGCGTGGCTTTGTGCTAAGCTGCTCCGGGAAGAATCACTAAGCATGGATGATATTGTTGGCCACAACAAGGTTGCAGCTACACTGTGTCCGGGGCGCAACTTCAGGATGCGGGAGTTGAAAGAGCGGGCCGCAAAGCTTTTGGAAGGAACAAAAATTGTAGGGCCAACAGAGGCAACCATGCAAAGGGCTCAGGAGTGGGCCCGGGCCAGGGGCGCGCATCAGCGCTTCATTGATGTCGCCCCCGTGTACTGGCGTTATGGAGAGCTTACCGGCATCCGGCCGGAAGTTTTATATGCGCAAAGCGCCAAAGAGACAGCTTTCGGACGCTATGGCGGCGTGGTCAGCCCGGAGATGAACAACTGGGCGGGGATTAAAACGCGGCAGGGCGGGCCATGCGATGAACGCAGTGCGCATGAGAGTTTCGCCACGCCTGAAGACGGGGTGCGAGCCCACTTTAACCATATGAGCGCCTATGTGGGGATAGAGCCGATCGGCATCCCGCATGGCCGCTATCATGTCGTAATGCGGCTTGGGCTAGCCGGAACGGTGCGTCACCTGGAAGAGCTGGGCGGCAGGTGGGCGCCGGCAAAAGATTACGGGACGAGTATAGTCAATGATTACTTGGTGCCGCTGCTGGCTACACCAGC
>JAGXSS010000032.1 GCA_018334055.1 Peptococcaceae bacterium | reverse complement strand
GATGCCTTGATCTGCGGCAGATAGTGGTGCAGCACCTCGTACATCGGGCTGCCGGTCTTGATGACTTGATCGGGCGGCAGGCCCTCGCGCAGCAGGTAGTCGCGCGCGATGGTGCTGTAGGTGAGGTTGATGTCGGCCGTGTGGTCGACGATGCGGCGGTTGGTCTCCTCCGGCACACGCAGATCGAAGCAGCGGTTGCCCGCTTCCATGTGGAAAATAGGCACTTTGCGCCGTTTGGCCGGAATGACTGACAGGCAGCTGTTGGTGTCGCCCAGCACCAGCATGGCTTCGGGTTGCTCTTTAGCCAACACGCCATCCACAGCTGTGATCAAGTTGCCAATGGTATTGGCCGCGCCCGTGCTGCCTTGCGCGCTGCTCAAAAAATAATCGGGCTTGCGCACGCCCAAGTCGTCAAAAAATACCTGGTTGAGCTCGTAATCGTAGTTCTGGCCCGTGTGCACCAGCACATGCTCGCAATGCGCATCCAGCGCCGCCAGCACCCGCGAGAGGCGGATGATCTCGGGCCGTGTGCCCACCACCGACATGACTTTGAGTTTCTTCACTGCTTATACCTTGCTGGCAACGGTGTCCGGCTTGAGTCGGTCAAAGTTTTCGTTGGCCCAGAGCATGACGATCATTTCGTCTTGTCCCACGTTGGTGATGTCGTGCGCCCAGCCAGGAATGGTATCCACCACCTGAGGCTTGTCGCCCCGGGTGTGCAGCTCCACCAGCTCGCCGGTGACTAGGTGCCGGAACTTGAACAACGCCTCACCTTTGATGACCAGAAACTTCTCGGTCTTGGTGTGGTGGTAATGCCCGCCCCGAGTAATGCCGGGGTGGGCTGTGAAATAGCTGAACTGGCCGCTGTCGGCGGTTTTGAGCACTTCCACGAACACACCGCGGGGGTCGGCATGCTGGGGCACTTCGTAGGCAAATTTCTCGGGTGGCAAATAGCTCACATAAGTCGCGTACAGCGCCCGCACAAGGCCCGTGCCCACGCGCTCGGTTTGCAAGCTGGTGCGGCAGTCGTTAAAAGCTCGAATTTGCGCCGCCAAATCGCCCAGTGTGACCCCGTATTCTGGCTGCACCACGCCCTGCGACAAACCCGCCGCCGGGGCTTCTAGTGCAGCCATGAACGCCGCTACCACATCGTCCACATACACCAGCCGCACGCTGGCAGAAGGGTCGTTAACTTGAATGGGTAGGCCGCGCGCCAAGTTGTGGCAAAAGGTGGCCACCACCGAGTTGTAATTGGGCCTGCACCACTTGCCGAACACCCCGGGTAGGCGAAACACCGTGCACGGGTTGCCAGTGGCATCGGCCAGCGCCGCTACTGCCTGCTCGGCTGCCCGTTTGCTGCGGCCATAGGGGTTGTCGCGCTCTGCCTGCGCGGATGATGCCAGCAGCAATGGCACGCGCACACCGGTGGTGCGCACCTTGTGGGCAATTGCCTCACACAGCGCCACCGTCAGGCCGGTGTTTACCGCTGCAAATGCGCCTTCATCCAGTGGGCGGTTCTCACCAGCCAAGTGCACCACCGCATCGGCCTGTGCCACCAAAGCGGGCAAAGCGACTGGCGGGTCGCCGCGCACAAAGGTGCTCACGGCAACACCGGGCAACTCGCCCAGCCGCACCACGAGGTTTTTGCCTATAAAGCCTTGTGCGCCGGTGACGAGCACGCGGCGTGTGGTCGTGTTCATGCCATCATTCCTCGGGATCAACCAGCTCACCGCGCACAGTGGCCTGCATAAAACGCAGCTTCATCAAGAGCGCCTGCATGCCAGCCACATCCAAGCGCGTGGTGTTGTGCGAGTTGTACTCCACCGCTTCTGATACCTTCACATCGCCCTGCTCTACGTATTTGCCGTAGTTCAGGTCGCGCAGGTCGGGCGGCACCCGAAAGTACCCCCCCAAATCTTCGGCCGAGACCATCTCTTCGCGGCTTAGCAGCACCTCGTACAGCTTTTCGCCGTGGCGGGTGCCAATCACGTTGATGGGGTGGTTGGGTACACCCAGCAGACCCGTAAGCGCCTGCGCCAACACCTCGATGGTGGCTGCAGGTGCCTTTTGCACAAAAATCTCGCCCGGCTGCCCGTGCTCAAACGCAAACAGCACCAAGTCCACCGCGTCGTCCAGCGTCATCATGAAGCGCGTCATGGCCGGATCGGTGAGGGTAAGGGCTAGGCCCGCCCGGATCTGGTGGGTGAACAGCGGAATGACGGAACCGCGCGAGCACATCAC
This sequence comes from Peptococcaceae bacterium, assembly GCA_018334055.1. Lineage (GTDB taxonomy): Bacteria > Bacillota > UBA994 > UBA994 > UBA994 > BS524. The sequence goes on along the minus strand of JAGXSS010000032.1, from coordinate 4,743 downwards.
ATTGCCATAGCGGGTGACATTGATCACGGTGCCGTTGCTGCTGCGCGACTTGGCCACCGCCACCTTTTCCATCATCGCCTTGCTGATGCCCATGGCGTTGATGGGGTACACCGCTTTGTCGGTGCTCAGCACCACCACGCGCTTGACGCCACAGTTAATGGCGGCCTCTAGCACATTCTCAGTGCCCAGCACATTGGTCTTGACCGCCTCGAGCGGGTGAAACTCGCAAGATGGAACCTGCTTGAGTGCCGCTGCGTGGTAAATGTAGTCCACACCACGCACAGCATTTAACACCGACTGATAATCGCGCACATCCCCAATGTAAAACTTGAGCTTGGGGTTGTTGTACTTTTTGCGCAAGTCGTCCTGTTTTTTTTCATCGCGGCTTAGGATGCGGATTTCATGCAAGTCCGAATCAATGAAGCGACGCAGGACGGCGTTACCGAAGGAGCCAGTGCCGCCTACGATCAGTAAAGAATTATTTACAAACATTTCAAAGCCTATGGTGATGAAAAATTCAAACTAAAATTTTGCTCGAATTTGTAGCTAACCCCCATAATGATAAATATTTAGTATATACATCCATGATAAATAAAGAAAATAGACGCCAAATACAAAAATACTAAATTTAAATACCTGATGACTAAAGTTGGAAAAATATAAGTAACCAAAAAAACCGATCAAATCAATTCTCGTACCCCCCAATAGAATCGACAATACAAGCAATGAAGAATAAAAAAACAATACATTTTTTTTGTCTTTGCAAGTCATAAATGTTGCAGCGCCAAAAATAACAATTGGCAACAAGTCAAAAACTCCCAAGCTAGCATCTTTACTAAAGTAGGCAAAAAATTTATATTGCAAATGAATACCTAAAATTTGGAAAAAAATAAAAATAATAACTACAGCGTAAAGCAAATTATATAAGTAATAAGTGTATTTTTTAGTCAACTTATTATGCGCATGCTGATGCACAGTGAATAATTTTTTTCCAATCGCAACAAGTGCCACCGGAATTAATAACATCGAATGAGTGAGTACAGCCAAAAATATCCACCAACGATGAAACGTGAGAAGAAAAAACAATAAAAATATGAACGCGAACTTTGTCCGCTCTAAAGTGAAAAACATTGCGTGCAGATAGTATGTGGAAAATACAATCCATATCAACAATAGGAAACCAGAGCCTTTTAGACGCAAATATTTAGCAAACAATACTGCCAAAAGTGCATTTGCAAAAGCCATTAAAAGATTTTTTTCGACTCCTAAATTTGAAAACAACCAAATAATGAAAAAATGAAATGGTTCGGCGGTGAAGATGATAGATTGGTACTTGTTGAAGGCATCTATTATACCTAATCCAGCCATGGCTTCATAAGCATGAACGTAGTGTACTTGGTCACCTTCTACGTGAAAAGGGGCTAAAATAAACGAAAAAACAAACGTGACTAAAAAAATAAAAGCTAGCAACGCAAAAAAGGTTGTATTAGATATCGGACTGTTCTTAGTCAACCCTGATTTATTCATTTTTCTACATTGGCCATCACCAGCCGATTTGCAAGTACTCATACGACGCAACAAAAGCGGCCATCGACGGGAGACTGCTCCAACAGCCGCTTTTGCGCCGGGGAAACCAAGCTCCAATACATGCACAAAAAAAGACTGCCAAAGAAGGCAATGCTTTTTCGGGCTATAATTCGCAGTAGCCAGCGGTTGTTGTAGCCTGCAGCATACAGCACCGCATGCAGCCGATCACCGATCTCGACCTTCATGTAAGACCGCCCCATGCGATGGCCTTCCTTGAGATGACCGATAATCGACCCGATAGCTTGGCGTCGTTTGCGCAGTTCACGCTCTTCTTGGGTGAGCCGCTTGGACTTGCTCCGGTGCACGATGCTCACATCCGTGTTGTCGGCAACCTCGCCCCGGTAGCCCAGATATACCACTGCGGAACTGGGTTTACTGCCCGTGTACTGCATCAGAATAGCAGATTTCTCCATTTGGGGCGCTAGCGAGTGGCCTCGTTGGGGGTTGCCATGAAACGCTTGGGTCACTTCAATCAGCTTGACCCGCGCCGTCTCCAGCAGCTTGCTGTCGGTGGGGTGGGCAATGGCCTTGTGCTGCACCGTGCTGTCGACGAGCACCTGTTCGAGCTCTTGGGGCTGGATCAGCTTGAGCGCCATGGCCACGTTGACGGTTTGCGCCAGCAGTTCTTCTACGCCTTCGTCGCCCAAGAGCTGGCGAAACTTGACCAAGGTGCTGGCATCGCATGGCCGGCGGTGTTCAAAGTAGGCCTGTCCAGAGAAGAACTGCCAAGTCGGGGTCTCGCCCCAGCGCTCGACCACGCCTTCGTCGGATTCGTTGAAGGCGTGCTTGAGGTAGAGCAGCGCAATCATGATGCGCAACGCCACCCGGGGACGATCGGCGTTGCTCTTGCGCCCGATCGCGACCGGAGCTTCGCCAAAGAGATACAGATCGGGCATGGCCACACCGGCACGGGCTTTGCGCACGAACAGGTGAGCGACTGAGGCTTCAATCTGCTGCCACGGCATACGCGAAGACAGCACCGCCAGCGGGTGGCGCAGATCGATCATATGGTCGATGCGTGAGCGGAAGAAATCATCGGTGGCGGGGCAGGCGAACAAGAAAAACTCCCAGAAATCAACGCATAGGCGAATCAAACAGGGGAAAATTGTACCAGACAATAGCTGTTTTTTCAAACTAAATCAACGAGTAATGGATTTTTCAGGGGCGACCATTTATAATTAATCTATAGATTGCGATCAAATCATTGACAATGACTTCAGGATTATGTCGATTTAACGCCTCAGACCTAGCGACCTCACCAAGTGATTTTGAAATCGATGTATTTTTAAAAACATCGATAATACAGCTCGCCACCGAATAGCTGTCACCTGGCTGCACTAAATATCCATTCCTACCATGAGCGATTAATGTTCCAACGCCGCCGGCATGAGTAGCGATGCATGGCATACCGAGCAGCATCGCCTCACACAGAGCATTTGATCCATTTTCAATATTGGAAGAATTGACATAGCAATCTGCAGCCAACATACTCTGAATCAACTGCTTTGCAGGTACCATTCCCATGAAGACCAAACTATCAGAAGGAAAACGATGGCCAGATCTTTTTTTTAAAATTCTTACAATCAAATCATCAGCCTTTACGCCTGCAATACGCCATGTACATTTCACGTTATAATTTTTTAAATGATTTATAGCATCAATAATAGTCTCAAGCCCCTTATAATAAACATTGTCTGCTGTACTATGTATATAAATTCGTCTACCGTCATGCATCGGGGGAAACCATTGGCTCAAATAAAATTCCTCGCGCATGATCTCATCATTATGAAAATACTTACTTTCCGGAGCTAATAATCGGGTCATCCGATGATCCCAATCAGTTCTACCAATCACGTATCTGCAATTTTTGAGATTTTTCCTTTCCACCTTAGCCATACCTTTAAATTTTAACATGGCATTGTTAAAATTGGTAGGAAATAAAGTGTTTTTAATTGAATCGAGTTTAAAATTTCGGACTTTTAAATAACGCTCACCTAGCCCCTGATTGTGCGCGTTCAACACTGCGCAAATCAAGCCTTGTATAGAAACGACTACAGGAGAAGTAGTCTTTCCGATTATTGAACCAAAGGGGTTTTCAGAGCCGTGAACATGGATGATATCTGGTTTAACTTTTTTAATAATATCTAAATACAGATACAAATGATCCTCGTCTAACACTTTATCAAAAAATCGTTCTCCGATTTTTCCAAAGAATTTTTGCAGTTTACTTTTGTAGCGAGGAATACCCCAATAATGCGTGGCACCATACTTAAAATTTATCTCGCAGTTGTTATAGAATGCAACGTTTAGGTCCACCCTCTCTTGCAATGCGACATCTAATGTACGCAACCACGTGCCGCTTCCAGGTTTTGCCAAGCCCAAAAACTCAGCACCATTAGCAGGTGTATTTGAAAACCATAGCACTTTAATTTTTTTCGGACTCATTTTTTGCATTAACTTTTATTGTGATAGATTTTTTAGCAGGCCGTTGAAAAAATGCGTACCATAGCCACCCCGCCCCCTGCTGCATCGCTCTCGAGCCGCCGCAGAGCGCACTTCACGGCCTTTGCAGCCCCTTTCGAGGCCCGTTTCATGCCAATGCGCCCATTTTGGACGCACCTCGGCCCTGAATCACGCATGATGCGCATCCCACCAGCCACCCATGGAGCCCATGCGCACCAGGTTGTAGGCCGCAAAGCACATCAGCGCCTGCCCGGTCAGCTTGGCCTGACCCTTGAGCTTGGTCTTGGCCAGTCCGCCCACGGTCTTGATCCAGCCAAAGGCCTCTTCGATGCGCTTGCGCACCTTCAGACTGGTTTGGTAGCCCGCATGCCGCTTGGTGCGCCCATCGATGGCCGAGTGCTGCTTCTTGGCCGCCACATGGGGCGTGATGCCCAGCTTGCGGCAGCCCTGCACGAAGGCCTTGCAGTCGTAGTTTTTGTCGGCGCCCACGGTCTGCTTGCGCCCACGGCGCCTTTGGCGCCCCAGCATCTTGAGCGCCGCTTGGTGCTCTGCCGTGCCATGGGCGTGGGTGATCTCCACGTCCACCACCAAGCCGTTGCGGTTGTCCATCAGGATGTGGCCCATGTGGCACAGCCGCGACTTGTCGCCCTTGGCTTTCTTGTACAGGCGCGCATCGGCATCGGTGCTGCTGGC
>JAGXSS010000031.1 GCA_018334055.1 Peptococcaceae bacterium | reverse complement strand
CGGGGTCTCGCCCCAGCGCTCGACCACGCCTTCGTCGGATTCGTTGAAGGCGTGCTTGAGGTAGAGCAGCGCAATCATGATGCGCAACGCCACCCGGGGGCGCCCGGCATTGCTCTTGCGCCCGATCACGACCGGAGCTTCGCCAAAGATATCCAGATCGGGCATGGCCACACCGGCACGGGCTTTGCGCACGAACAGGTGCGCGACCGAGGCTTCAATCTGCTGCCACGGCATGCGCGAAGACAGCACCGCCAGCGGGTGGCGCAGATCGATCATGTGGTCGATGCGCGAGCGGAAGAAATCATCGGCGGCAGGGCAGGCGAACATGAAAAACTCCCAGAAATCAACGCATAGGCGAATCAAACTGGGGGAAATTTTACCAGAAAATGGCTGGTTTTGCAAATTAAATCAACGGGTTGGGGATTTTTCAGGGGCGACCAAGTGCCATCAAAGAATTGACCGACCTCTACCAGCGCTAGCCCGCACACCCCACAGTGTCTTCCATCATCCTGGGGGCCCCAAGAGGGGCATGACAGTTAGCCCAGTACTTGGCGCCGTGGCCGGACTTGGTTCGATGCAGTGCCAATAGGTTGACCTGAGGCTGGCACGGCACGCTCTCGTCCCCATGCGCGTATGTTCTCAATCTGCTCAGGCGCAGTTTTTGAAAGCGGCACAACATTGATAAAACTACGGCGAAATAAGTCGGGGGTGATCGAAGCATCACCTTTCAGGTAGGCTTCCTTGACGACTTCACGCACCGCCGACTCTAGGTCTGAGCCAGCAAAGCCGTCCGACAGTTCAACCAACTCCGTCATCAGACTTTCGGTTGAAGTCATCTTGAGACCGCGCTGGACATAGATTTCAATGATCTCCCGGCGTTCTTGAGGGGTTGGAAGATCAACAAAAAACAGTTCATCAAATCGACCGCGGCGGAGCAGTTCGGGGGGAGTTTGGAGACATCGTTGGCGGTAGCAACGACGAAAACGCGGGCGCGTGCTTCTTGCAACCAATACAGGAACTGGCCCACCAAACGCGTCGAAGCACCCCCGTCTCCTCCACCTTGCGCGCCAGCCAAACCCTTCTCAATCTCGTCGATCCACAGCACACATGGCGACACATGGTCAGCCGTAGCCAGTGCATCCTTGAGCCGCGATTCACTCTGGCCGAGGTATTGGCCATGGATGGTCGAGAGGTCCAGCCGATAAAGCGGAAGACTCCAATTGGCGGCGATGGCCTTTGCTGATAACGATTTTCCACAGCCGGGAACGCCCACCAGCAGCACACCTCGTGGCGGGCGGATGCCGCGCTCTCGCAGGTCAGCGGTGAGCAACGGACGCTCCTTGTCAAGCCAAGCCTTAAGCCCGCCAAGGCCACCAACATTCAACTCAGTTCCACGCACGTTGACACGCTCAATGCCGGAAATGTCTGCGAAAATGCGATCTTTGGCGTGCATTAATTCAATCAGATCGGCTTTAGCGATTCGACCGTTTGCCAACAAGGTAGCGATGATGTTTTCTGCCTCGATGCGCGTTATTCCAGCCAAAATGGCTGCAGCGCGTCGCTCATCCTCGTCGTCCCATTCGATAGGAAACTGGCCGCGATAGGCATTCAAGTTCTCACGGATGATGATAAACATTTCGTCTTCACTGGGCGCGTTGAGCGCAAGCGACATCCCTGAGCGCTGCAATTGGCCCCACACTGGTTTGGTCGTGATGACCACTATTACTCCACTGTGTTCTGCAGCCAGCATAACCACATCAAGCAAATGCCTAGAAGATACGGTGTCGTCTTCGATGTCGGACACCTCGGTTAGCACCATCGTCAGATTTTGCCGTTGCGCGAACTGCTGGCTTGCGAAGTCCACAGCCCCGGTTGAGGAACGATCATCGTTGACACAGCGCCCATTCGAAATTTCGCGTGTGCCTTGTGAAAGCGTATGCACGTACACCGGTGCGTTTAATGTGGCCACCACTTCGCGCAGTAGGTCGAGCACACGTGTGCGTTCTGCACTGCGGATGGAGATGAACGGAATGCGCGCCTTAAGGTAACGCGTAATAGTGGCCTTGAACTCAGTGGTGTCGCTCATGGTATCTCTTTAACTTAGAATGTTGCGCCGGTGGCGCGCGCCTGTCGGCGTGCCATTCAATGGCATTGCAGAGGGAGGTACGGTCGGCGTGGACGCATCAGGCAGTGGGGGTAACACCGGTTGCACCAGACAGTCATACCGTAACAAATTGTTGTGCCTCAAAAGCAAGCGCAGCCGACCGCTTCGATCCGCCCGTGCTGAGTCCTCAAGCGACTGCTGCGACCGTTCTGCGAACTTTCGGACTTCACCCGTCAAGTGCATGCGCAAGGTATCGGCAAAGACAGTCAGCTGCGCGATCCGATGCAGAAAATAAAGCGTTTGTCTGGCATTGAGGATTGCTCGCACAACGCTGGCGTCATCGGTGCTGGCGCTCAAATCTCGGGTCAACAGTTGGGAGCAGCGAGTAAGCCTAGAGGTGAACTCGTCTGAAATACGCTGCGCAAATAAGGGACCGACTCCACCACTCCAAGACAAAGTGCCCTGCTCCATCTGGGCTAGAACGGAATCATCGTGCAAGCCCGAAGCCAGCAGGTCCAGACACTGGGTCCACTGCGCGTAGGTTATTGGTCCGCTGGAAAACATAGGCATTTACTTGACACGGCGTATGAACGCAGAGGTCGGCAACAGATCCCAGTTAGGCAGAGCACCAGCCAAAGCGTCAGGCAGATGAACCACGTCTATGGGTACAGATTCTGCAACTTTTTGACTATGGTCGGTCGCCGCCATTGAACTGTCTTGCGGGGTAGACGGATTCGCATCAGGAAAGGTACTTTGGTTCATGGTGTCACCTGATCATTTGTTATTCAGCACACGTCGCACTGCGTCATGATGCGCGAGGATATGCTGTTCTGGGCTAATACTTTCAAGCAGCGCCGTGACTGCGTTAGCTATGTGGTCACGTTTCGCGATGTCGCGCCGCAATTCCACGGTTTCGGCGATACAAGCTCGCAGCGCTTGGGTGGACTGATCAAGCAGTGTGGCAAATTTGGCTCTAATCTTGGCGCGCGTCTGTTCGATCTGTCGATAAGCCAAAAACACCCACGTTAGGCAGGCTGCACCAACCAAAAGTAGTAATAGGCCAGCGCTGAAGGTTGCAAATACCATCAGTACGCCGAACACCAGTACAATCCAATGCAAACCTGAAAGTTTGGCCTGAGTCAATGCTTCGGTTTCAAGTTTGGCAATGCTATCCTTGAGATTTGCGAGCAGATCAGTTTCATTTTCGCCATTGGCTGTTTCGCCTGTCCAATCCTCAATGGTGATTTGGACTTTAATAGGAATGGCCAGACGCACCTTTGCGGTGAGGTCGGCGTGTGCGGCCAATATCCAGTCGCGCGAATGAGCAATGGCAAAACGCTGGGTAGCGCGTGTGACATGTGAGGTTTCCGGATGCATGGCAGCGTTGGTCAGCAACTGGGTGAAATCAACTTGATCGTCCAGAGCTTTGCTCTGCAGGTCGTTGCGTTTGATCGCAGCCAGCTTGTCGCCACCTTCCTCGATAATGAATCGACACATTTCTTCTTGGCGGCGCAACGGCAGTTCTTCGTCATCGAAGCGTGTGACGAGTTTGCTCAGTAGGTTATCGACCGCTATCAACACACTAGACTCAGCCTTGATCTCGCCTTTGAAAACGCCATCGAAATGTTCTAATACAGCTTGGTGCATGGCGACGCCGTTGAGCGCGCCATTCAGGGCAGACCAATTTGGGCAATAGCGCTGCAGATGGCTGTAGCGGTTGCCGTGCTCAACGTTCGGTGTCTTGGACAGCAAACCATCGCTCCACTGTCGGCGTTGCGTCTCCACGAAACCAACCCGTTGAGCCAGTTCATCGATCCACAACGAGACACGCTTGCTGCAGTGCATGCTCGCGTCTGCACCGAACACACCGTTGGCCATGGCATCGAGCATAACCACTGTTTGACGATCCAGATGGTAAGGATTTTGCAGCGCAAAGTAACGGTCAAGCCACCTTCGGCAGGCCTCATTGCGACCCGCACGGCGAGCAATAAGTGCAAAAAAAAGCGAAGTTTTTTCATCGTCGCGGCGGCCCGCTTCAGCCAGAGCGCGTGTAGCTAGTTCGCGGTTGTCGCCGAGCCAAGCAGAAAGAGCCACGAGCGCCGGTGCGAGCCAGTAGCGCGGCGCGGCAAGCATCAGTTCTTCGGTGGCGTTTCGCAGGGTTTCCTTGCGCACGAGCTGAATGTCAGAAGCTTGCAGGATACCTGTGGCTTGCCGACGAATCTGGGCGTAGTAGCCAAAGGTACTCTCCAACTCTTGGCGTATCTTAACTTGACGTGTTTCAGCCAGCGAGAGTTCTTTGGCCTTGATGTCTGCTGCAACGAAATTGTCGAAGGCTTCTTTAAGCCAAGCCAATTCGTTACGAGTCTGATCCAAATTGCTTCCGACCGACTCGACTTGTTGCGAAACTGTGCCGATATCGCCCCGCAAACTACCAAGCGATTCGTTAATAAATCTCAGATCAGCCACATGTATGATACGCTCAGAACTCATGAAGTCCTCCTTTAAATATCTATGATGGCAGTTTGGCCGTTAGTGGTAACAGTGACCAAACGGGATGAATAAACCTCGATGAAGGCATATTCTGGATGTTGCGCCAGTGATCGGGCTCGCTCCATCAGGTGAGGCAACGCTTCGCCTTGCTTGAAGTGCTGAATAATACAGCCAGCGCAGCTAAGGGTATGGACCTCATAGGGCACGCCCAGATAGCATTTTGCAACAATGCCAATAGGCAGCGCTTCAACGGAGACATCGGGAAGTTCTTGGCGGATGAGGTCCATGAGGGCTTGTGCGGCCAAAGCTGAGTGTGCACCGTGTAAATGAGTGCCAGCATCCAATCGGGTCATGCCCTCAACGTAGGCGCCGCTCCGTTTCTGACGCAACCGCACCCGCAACGCATCGCCTTCAAGCTTCGTATTAGCTGAGCCAACAGCTTTGGTGCGCAGGGGTGTGGTCTCGTGGGGTTTCGTGCCCATAATAGTGCGCGCCATCAATCCTCCTTTGTAATGACTTTCTCAGAATTTATCACAGAAATCCACGATGGCACAGCACCGACACCAAGTGTGGTGTTTCAGGATAGACCGGAAACTTGCCCAGCAAGACCGCTCAAGCCTCACGCATGGCTCCCCCACTCGAATGCTGGCAGTTTAGCGTGCGAATCACCTTGCCTTCATGACGTTTGCCCTGCAACAGATGCCAATGCTTGCCGCGCAGTATATCAACGCACCATCTGCCCAAAAACTGGGAGCGGTATGCGCCGGTGGTGAGGCAAACCTCGCGCGTAGGCAACTTCGACGTCAGACCTACCGCGCTTGTCTCGATCACGCCGTTGGCCACTCCAGTTTCGCCGCAACGGGTCTTGATGATCTGCACCACAGAATCGGTGGTCGGCGTGCGGGTACCAAAGCGACCATGATGGTGCACGACATAAAGCACCGCGCCTGAAGCGCAGCAATTTTCCTTCTGTGGCTGCTCGGGACAAGGTTTTGTCGTCCGCAGCCCGCCACCCCAGATGCAGGAACACTTTGTGGACGGCAACAGCCCCTCACGTGCATGGCCTAGGCGGTAGTCAACATGTCTATCAGCAAGTTGATTCATGAGTACGAGTCTAAACGAGGATCAGGATGGCATCAAGCAAGACGCGCCCGAGTCTGTAAGAAATTCACCAACTCTTTGCGACACATGCTCAAACTCAGGAGCTAAACTACGCAACTAACCCGCCCTTTAGCACCCCCCTGCAAAACCCACGCTAGCCACCGGGCTCAGCCACACCCCCCGGCCCATGGACCACCACACCCTGAGCGC
>JAGXSS010000030.1 GCA_018334055.1 Peptococcaceae bacterium | reverse complement strand
GAACCTAATAAGCATCAAGCATGCACCCCATAACGCACTAGCTAGCACTCCGCACTTTCAATTCATGCACAGTGATGGTCTTTCTTCTGTTTTCCAAGGTAAAATCGTCGAAAGAGTTGAAGTCTGCGAAGTGGCTTCGCCAGATTTTTCCTCCGTGCCGCTTTGGTTGCGCATTTGCTTTTCCGATGGTACATTTCTTGAAATCGATCGTAAATGCACTGCCTTGCCAAGGACGAAGCGCAAAATAATGCACCTAAATTTGGCTTGGCAACGCCACTCTTAGCAATTTGTGCCGACAGGCCCCCTTTGGCGGGGCCTTTGTGCATGATAGCCGTAAAAGTAGAGAACCTAGTATAGGCCGCAGGCGGCGAGAAGGGTAGGTCGGATAGTTGCAGTTAGTTGCCATAGCGCTCGCACCTGTTGTAGCCCTCTTCACCTATTTTTATGTGCGTGACAAATATGAGAAAGAGCCCAGTCTTTTGTTGTTGTTTGTGTTTATGGGGGGCTTTTTAAGCGTTGGCCCGGTTATTATGCTCGGGCAAATTTTGCATACCTTGCTCAACCTCTTTGTTAATCCAGAGATGCTCCTCTATACTATTGTCGAAAATTTCATCGTAATTTCTCTGGTTGAGGAGGGTTTCAAGTTCCTCGTGGTGATGCGCTTTGCTTATCGCCACCAAGCATTTAACGAGCCTTACGATGGCATGATGTACGCCATCACAGCTTCGCTTGGATTTGCGGCTTTAGAAAACATACTTTATGTCCTCGATGGAGGCATGATGGTGGGCCTGGCGCGCATGGTGCTTTCGGTGCCCGCTCACGCCTTGTTTGGCTCCTTTATGGGCTACTATGCCGGTAAGGCCAAGTTTGCCGCAGCGCGAAGAAGGCATTACTTATTTTTAGCCCTCTTTGTGCCGACAGTTCTCCATGGCCTATATAATTTCGTCCTAATTCTCAATCGCGGTGAGTTCGCGCTACTGGTCGTGCCGCTCTCATTATTTATGTGGTGGCGGGCCCTAAGGCAGGTGCGTCTGGCCTCGGCCCGCTCGCCCTTCAAGCCCGATGACTGGCCTCGCTAGGAAAAGCGTGAATTCATGCAGGAGTTAGAGACCTTGGCAGCGAAATATTCGAGGTTGCAGCAGCAATACGAAAGAAGTCCGAGGAGGGGTGTCTGTTTTGATCCGTCTGGCAACAGATTCTAGTCGTTGTTCCGGGTGTAAAGTGTGTTTGACGATCTGCGCCTTATCTCATTTTGGTGAAAACAACCCTAAGAAGGGGGCATTACGGGTAGAGGGTAAGTTCCCGGTGCCCGGGGTTTTTGCCGTCGCCGTATGTAACCAGTGTGGAGCCTGCGCCACTGTTTGTCCGGTGGATGCTATCCGTGAAAAGGATGGTGTCTACATTCTCCACCGTGAGGACTGTATTGGCTGCATGAATTGCGTGCCGGTGTGTCCATTTAATGTTTTAGTCGTCCATCCAGCTGAAAAAGCGCCAATAAAATGTGACTCTTGCGGCGACTGCGTGCGGTACTGTCCCCGTGATGCCATCATCGATACAGAACATACCGTTATGCGCATAGGGCGATAAGGAGGGGTACAGCAATGAACGGTTACGCAGGCAATATTTTGCGGGTGGATCTCACCAACAGGGTTTCGCGCATCGAGCCGCTACCAGAGGAGTTGGCGGATAATTTTATCGGCGGTCGGGGCTTTGTGGCGAAACTCATGTGGGATGAGATTCCGGCTGGGGCTGATCCCCTCGGTCCTGATAACAAAATTATTATGGCACCCGGACCGTTAACGGGAGCTTTTCTTCCCGGAGCAGGCAAGCTCGAGTTTGGTGCGAAATCACCTGCATCGGGTGGTTATGGTGACTCGAATGTCGGGGGCCACATTTCACCAGAAATTAAACAGGCCGGGTTTGACGCGATCATTATCTCCGGTCAAGCGAGTACGCCCGTGTATCTCTTGATTGATGACTTTAATGTGGCCATACATGAGGCCGGCCATCTATGGGGCAAGGGGGCCATTGAAACCGAAACAGCTCTCAAGCACGAATTGGGGGAGCAGTACCAAATCTGCACCATCGGTCCCGCGGGTGAAAATAAAGTTCTTTTCGCCTGCATCAGCCATGACTTTGGGCGACAAGCAGGTCGTACCGGCATCGCTACGGTGATGGGGAGCAAGAATCTCAAGGCGATTGCGGTGCATGGTACGAAAGGCATACCCCTGGCCGACCCAAAAGCCACTCTCGCCAAGGGCAAGGAGATGTTTGCCGCCTGTTTCGCGAAACCCGGGTTTGAAGAATGGACACCTCAAGGTACGGCGGGTGTTACTGATTGGGTCAACGAGGTGGGGGCTTTCCCAACCCGCAATTTTCAGACCAGTTACTTCCCTCAGCACAAAAATATCAACGGTGAAGCTTTGGTGAGCAAGATCAAAGTGACAGACAAGGCTTGCTTTGCTTGTCCGATACCGTGCGGCAAGTACTCCCGGGTGAAAAGGCCGGGGTATGATGTCTATGTTGAAGGCCCTGAGTATGAGACCATTGCGCTCATTGGGGGTAATACCGAAATTGACAATATTGAGGACTGCGCTTTTGCTAACTACATCGTAGACGAGCTCGGTTTAGATTCCATTTCGGCTGGTAATGTCATCGGCTTTGCCATGGAGTGCTCCCAGAAAGGGATTATAACTGCCGAAGATTTAGGAGGGCGCACCCTCAATTTCGGCAGTGTCGATGACTTTGTCTGGGTAGCCGAAGCCATTGCCCATCGCCGTGGTATCGGCGCCATCTTAGCAGATGGAGTTAAAAGAGCCGCAGCTCACTTTGGGCAAGGGTCGGAACGCTTTGCCATCCATGTCAAAGGGGTTGAGTGGACCGGCTATGAGGCTCGGTATGCTCCGGCGATGATGCTTTCCTACATGACCGCCGACGTAGGGGCCCACCACAACCGTTCCTGGGCGATCACTTTTGATGTGGCCAGCGGGCGCGATAAACTGGAGGGCAAGGCCAAGCGCGTGATTGAGTTGCAGCACATCCGCCCCCTCTTTGATATGCTCTGTCTCTGTCGTCTGCAATGGGTTGAACTTGGCTTTGAGCTGGACTGGTACCCGCAAATCTTTCAGGCCGTAACAGGAAAGACGCAGAGCTTTGAGGAACTACTCAAATTCTCCGAGAGGGTCTGGAACCTCACTCGCGCCTACAGTCTCCGCGAAATTCCCGGGTTTGGCCGTGATTTTGACTATCCACCGCGCCGTTTTATGGAGGAGCCCATTCCTGATGGTCCAGCCGCAGGCAAGGTAATGCCTCGAGAAGTGATCGACCGCTTGTTAGATGAGTATTACGATTTGCGGGGATGGGACCAAAGGGGTATTCCTTCGGGGGCAAAGCTTGCCGAGATGGGCCTTGATTTTGTGGAAGGGGTTATCGCCCCCCTGCGCTCATAATGGGCCAAGTAAAAATCGGCGTACGAGGTCATGTGGTAAAGTACTTCCCCGGGGAGCAGGAGCGTTTTCTGGTGGACATTGCTGCGCCGACTACCGTCTTGCACTTACTTGAGCGACTGAGGGTCGACCATTTGCTCATCATGATGGTGCATATCAACGGCCATAAGCAGCCTAAGACGGCTATCATCAACCCTGGGGATGAGGTGCTTTTTTTCAGCCCACCAGCGGGGGGGTAAGGCTCGCCACGGGGAAGACCACCGCAAAGCATGTCCCAGTCGTGTCCGTCCGTACTTTGATTTCGGCGTTATGACGCCTCGCTATATCGCGACATACTACCAAGCCCAGCCCGGTTCCGCTCTCTTTAGTCGAGTAGAAAGGGGTGAAGAGTCTCTCCATGACATGCTCCGGAATACCGCATCCGGTGTCCTCGATGCTGAGCACGACCGAGTCCTGTTCGTTCCAAGCCTTGATGCTGAGTTCGCGCCGGCCTTGTTTCATGGCGTCCATGCCGTTTTGGAGGAGATTAAGCAATAACTGCTTAATCTCCTTTTCATAGAGCCAGAGTAAGGGGAGGCTGTCCTCTAGGGAAGTCGTGACCTCTACCTCCCTGAGGAGTGACTCCGCCTGGATGAGGGGCAGCAAGGACTCCACGATGCTTGTGAGCGAACATAGCTGCTTTTCGGCATGGGCATCCTGCCCAATGGAGAGATACTGGGAGATTAGCTCATTTATCCGATCGAGTTCCTTAATCATTAGATCGAAATGCCATCTGTACATGGCGAACTCTTCTCTGGGTCGGAACAACTGCAGATACCCCTTAACGATGGTCAACGGATTGCGCACCTCATGGGTTACGCCGGCAGCTAACTCGCCGAGCATGTGAAGTTGATCTAAGCGAGCGAATCCCTGGGCGATATGCTTTTGCTCCCTGATATCTTTGACAAGGGTGACGAAACCGGCAAACTCATCTTCCGCGCCGCGCACCGCGGAGACAGTGATGGCGGCAGCGAAGAGTTCTCCGCATTGATTTTGCATCTCTATTTCCAGAGTGACGGGGCTATTTTGGTCACATGCTTTTTTGCGTTGCGCCAGGACCGCCTCCATGTGGTGCGTTGGGATAAGGCTCCAGACACTAGACCCCAGTGCCTGTGTCTCGCTGAGCTTAAAGAGACGTTCTGCGGCTAAGTTCCAGCTAGTAATGGCATCTTTGCGGTCGCAAGAGAAGATGGCGTCACTGCAAGCGCTCATGATGGCCTGAAGCTGCCCAGCGGTGAGGTCAGCTCTACGGCAGAACCTTCGATTAGTCACGACATACCCGCCCCCCCACGAAACATACCCTGTAGTAACTACACCAGTTGCATTAATATTCCTGCAAAAAAGAAAAATAGCGCAGAAAAACTTATATACAAACCATTTTTGCCGCACCGGGGGTGAATGTTCTCTATGAATATCATCGGAGGAGGGAAAAGAATGAAGAAACCTAAAGTAGGCATCACCCAGGGTATTATCTTTGGCCTGGGGATTGGGACTAGTTACGGGCTCTTGTCTGGGGAGATATTTTTAAGTATCGGCGCAGGGGCGCTTGTGGGGCTAGTTGTTGGGCTGCTGTTTCCCGAGGACTTTAAAAAATAGTTACACACTGAAGACTGCTCTTGCACATATCATGCTGGTATGAAAACAGCAAAGGTGGCAAGTGCATGAAAAACTCTCTGCGTGCGGTGGCCTACACCGTTTTGCAAAGCCCATGTATGACCCGTTTCCCCCTGGTGTTGCAGAGCAAGGACAAAACTCGGGGTATAGGACAGGCGGATTTGCTACTGGGGAGGGCCGCGGGGCAGGCAGTAAAGAAGATTGGTGGAGTGCCGGCCGGCGCGAGCGGCAGTCCTGTCTTCGTGGGGCGAAGGTTGGTGGGGGCGGTATCCCATCTACTGGGGGGCGAT
Organism: Peptococcaceae bacterium; assembly: GCA_018334055.1. GTDB lineage: Bacteria > Bacillota > UBA994 > UBA994 > UBA994 > BS524. The sequence continues at coordinate 2,563 of JAGXSS010000030.1, read as the reverse complement.
TCCTTCTTGGTGGGCATAACGCCGATCGGCGCCATGCTCAATCTCACCCAGGAGCCCGACCCAACTGCCCTTGCCACGCCCGAAAAACCCTTAGGGCGTACGGGTGCTAGCTTGGTGCTGGCCGTAGGGGGCAATTTTAAGTCGAGGGAATCAGAGGTGGCGCTTAGAACGCACCTCGGTGGAATTCCATTTTCTTGCTCAGGCAATTTGCCGCCGCGCCGTAATAAGAGCCTCGCCCCGGGAGACCCTGTAGGAGTTGCCATGATGATCGGAGACCTGCGGCTTGGCTTTATAGGTACAGTGACTTATGTTAAGAATAGGGCAGTGTACGCCTTCGGGCATCCCCTGCTGCATAGTGGGCCTTGCCAGTACCCTTTAACCGCCGCGACTATACTGACTACAGCGCGGGGAAATTTCCCAAATAAAATCGGCGATCTCGGCGAAGTTATGGGAACAGTCCTGCAGGATAGGGCAGCTGGCGTTTTTGGGCTCCTCGGACAAATGCCGCTGGGCCTAGTAGAGGGCAGTCTCAGCGTCAAGGATGAGGACAGGAAGGTGGAGACCGTGCACCGGGTGCAGGTAGTACATCATCCTGCGGAGCTACCATTTCTCATCTATGTCGCTGCTCTTGAAACCATCACGCAGACTATGAATCGTGTGGGGGAAGGGACGGCGAAATGGGAATGGCGGGTGCACATCAGGGGAGAGACTGATGAAACAGTCATTATGGATGAGCAATATAGTCCTTTCAATATTGGGGCGGTGGTTGCCGATTCGGTCTTTTCGCTGCTAATGGAACCCCTGAGTATTGGTAGGCAAGTAACTAAGGTGGCTCTAACCGCACGGTTTACCATGTCGGACGAACTAAACTAATAGTCGGCCGTGCTTGCTCAATGACTTCTTCCTAGAGTCGCTAGTTTGCGCCACGCTTTAACAAAAAAAGCCGATTCAAAAGAATGCCAAGGATAACTGCGGTTCCTCACTGTGTTCGCTGAGTGGATGTCGCTTAGCTGTTCCACCGCGCGCGTATCATCCTGCATCAGGGCAGCCATAAACGACAGTACCGTCCACGGAAAGCGGTCGTCAAACCGACCCTTAGCCCACTCAGGATAGTGCGAATTAAGATAGGCATAGAGGCTCCTAGCCCGAGGCGAGTCGGGAGCGACCACGCCAAAAACAACAGGATAAATTTGACTCACGGTGTCGGGATACCACTTTACGCCCGGCGCACGCGCCCACCACCTGCCGTAGAGCGCCCACGCATACACTTGTTTATCCGGCAGCCACAGGTGCTTTTCCATGCCGGCTGCCACGCGGCCGGCAGCTGTGTCAAAGACCAGAGCGAGGTCTTCTCTTCCCAAATAGCCCATAAGCATCGCCGCATCGCGCAGACCGCGGTAGTTCTCGGCATTATCCATAAGAAACTTCACGTAATAGCGCGGCTTTGCCCAGATTAGGCCATCAATATCCTGTAGCTCTAGCAGCACTCCCGCTACGTCGAGAAGGCTCTCAAGGTTGTCTTTAGCCCATTCAATATCTCCCGTCACGCGAGTATACTGCAGCGCGAGACTTAAGAAAGTAGCGGCATAGCTGTCCGCAGAGTCATAGGTATAGGTCGGAATCCACTCCCCGTCAACTTGCTTCCAATCATACATCGTTCCGGTGACGTTGTATTTGTCCGGCCGATTGAGGTGGGTGACGTACCAGTTCATGTAGCTTAGCACCGGAGCATGCCCGCGCGGGTCGCCTACCATGGCTATAGCTGCTAAATTAGAAAAGTAGGGTATGCTGATCATGTGTTCCGGTGTTTGAGCAATGATCCCATTCGCGTCCTGCAAACTTAGGAGATAGACTAGTTCTTCTTCTTCTTTCGCGCTGGCAAGACTAATCAGCCCACGTGCGTCGCCTGCCAGTTGCAGAGCTGTTCCGTAAGGAACTGCTTCCCGTTTGCTCACGGTAGGAATGTTGCCTGTGGACGGCAACAGAAATAGGCCCAAACTTACGATTAGCATCGTTGCCAGCATCAGCCCCAAGGCACGCATCGGGCCACCTCCCTGCGTAAATCATACGACAGGGAGCAGGTGCCCGTCGACGGCGGATTCTGCCAATTCAAGCATAGCAAGTTCCTTTTTGGCCAAGCTGTAGTAGCCGGCACACAAAGCCGGCGACCTCGGCGTGATCCCGAACACGAACCTCAAGTGAGGCTAGCGACAGATGGACGAGTCTGCGCCGTAAGACAAAGTCCTTGCTGCCAAAGTCTGTCGAGAGTACATGAGGCGGGTAGGTGGAGGGAAAGATAGCGCTCTTACCCGGGGAGACCTGCCAGCGTACCGACTGAGTCGGGAACTCGCACAGCGATGCGCGACTGAGCTGGTAGGAGTCAGCAGAGGCCATAGTATCCGCATTGCGCTGAAGGGCCGAACATGAAACGAGGTGAGCAGATGGCAAGTTCGAGGAAAGCGCAAGGACAGCAGAAAACCCTTAATAGGGGCTCCTCACAGAAAGAAGTGGTGAATACACAGGGTACTGTGAGAGCGCAGAGCTCTTACCCGGCACAAACCAG
>JAGXSS010000029.1 GCA_018334055.1 Peptococcaceae bacterium | reverse complement strand
TTGCGGATCGTTTGAGGGACTCAGCATTTTGTATGAGCGAGTCTGCTGTTTTGGCAAGTGCCTTTGTCGCCGCCGCTGACATTGCGCCAGCAACAACCATCCCGGACGACGCTGTTGTACTACCGGTAACTAGATATGCTGTTGCCGCTCCACCAGTAAGTCCAATAGCTCCGCCGATCGCCGCACTTGAGGCAACGCTCTGCCAGCTAACTTTCCCGTGCTTAGCGTACGAGTAAATTGCTCCAACCACTCCCCCGACAACAGCACCGATAAGACCTGTTGCGACCATTAAGAGCTTTCCGTCAGGGTCTATATAGCCCAGCGGGTTATTCCCACAGTAGACATAAAGATTTGTGCTCTGGGTTATGGCGGAGATCAGGGGGAACTTGTTGTCGGGGTCGTCCCCGTAGATCATGTTGTGGTGGTTCCAGTGGGGGTCTTGGCTCATGAACCTCCCCACACTCGCATCGTAATACCGAGCTAAATAAGGAGGAGGGATCTTGCTCTCCTCCTTACTCGTTGCTCGGGCTAATTGTACTACCAGTTCTCTCAGCCTCTAACTCTCGTGGCGAATTCTTTTTAATTTTGACAACGATTATGAATAGCATTTCGCCACCAAGACTGCGCCGAGCTTCTACCACGTGTCTGTTTACCCGCGCATTGAATATGCGTTATTACGTCAAGTTGATGATTGATGTCATCTATATGTCTGGTCGTGCCTAATGAGTCTACAATTCGTAATCATAGTCGGGCCAAGATTTTAGTTTGTATTGTTTTTCTAAGTCCGCATCAAGCCTCACAAGGAATACCTCCACAGCTGATATAAGCTCGTGCCGTTCAACCTGCAACGCCTCACACTTCCTCCAGATTGAATCAATCACCCATTGCTCCTCGTTCAAATGAGAAAACACCAGTATTGGCTCGTCATGTTCAATGCTGATGTAGACAAAGTCACGAGATGCAGAATGTTCGTACCGCCATCTATGCAGGTGCACTGCTAATTCTAGTAGGTTGATTTCACTGACTTCAAAGAAGACATGCGATTCACTATTTATTGTGAGGATACCCTCGATTTCACACAGCAGCTCAATTCCTCTTGCTGCTAAGACATCTTCGGCAATCACTTTTCTTGGAAGTGTATAGTTAATCTGTATCTTCATCGGATGCTCCTTACAGGATATGCCGTTATAATTTTGCCTGCCTCCGTAAGCACTATCTTAATAATTTGCTGGCCTTTAGTCCCAATTGCCTGCCCCATATCTACAAAAGCCTGAAATCTCCCTGCATTATTTGGGTCTGGCGTGAACATAGCGTTTGATGATTGAAGGGCCTGCCGCACCCAAGCTTGAACCTGCTGTTGGGAATCCGTAGCGAACTTCGAAAAACCCTGTTGATGACTCATTAGATGCTTAGCCTTAACAGTGAAATCCGCAATTTTGTCGGCTGCTGCATACGCGGCATCGGACACCTGCTGCATGTAAGGCTGAGCGGCGGCAGTGACTCCGCCTGTGAACGTACCCCAAGTCGCTAGTGCTGTGGTTCCGCCTGTAGCTACATAAGATGCCGCCAACCCACCAGTCAATCCCACGGCCCCACCAATGGCAGCGCCAGCTAGCACATTCTGCAAGCGGACTTCTCCATGCGTGGAGTAAGAGTAAATCGCTCCACCTATACCGCCAGCTACTGCACCTATAATACCAGTTGCCAGCATGAACACCTTGCCGCTGGGGTCAACGAGGATAAGCGGGTTGTTGCCACAATAGACATATAGGTTTGGGGCCTGCGTCATCGCGGCAATGGAACCGGAATTCTCCCTATTGTCTCCGTGGCCTAAGCTTGACGCATTCCAGTGCGGGTCTTCGGTAATAAACCTCCCCACACTCGGGTCATAGTACCGCGCGGCGAAGTAGTAGAGGCCGGTGTGGTCGAGCTCTTTGCCGGTGAAGAGGTAGTCGGTGGGGTTATTGGTGCTGTGGGATTGGCCGAAGGGGCGGGTGGCTGTGGTGGCGATGAGGGTGCCGGAGGTGTTGGTTACCGCTCTCGGGCTACCGAGGTGGTCGTTGTGGAAATACGAAATAACGCCGTCTTGCACTTCAGCGATACGCTGCGAGCCCGCGAAGATATGCTTCGTTGCTACCGTCCCGGTCTTCTCGTAGAGGTTCGTGTGCCCTAAGGCAAGGTAGACTGTAGTCTGCCCATTCTCCACCTTCTTGGCCCTGATGCCGTTGGCGTCGTAGGTGTAGGTGCCGAGGGTGGCGTTGTTCTTTTTGACTTCTACTAGGCGGTTTGCTTTATCGTAGGTGTAGACCCAAGTATCTGCGTCCTTCACTTTTGTGGTGAGATTACCACGGGCGTCGTAGGTGTAAGTGGTGCCTGCAAGGCCGTTAACGGCGCTAAGTCTGTTTAGGTCATCGTAGACTTGGGTTACGGGAGTAACATCTCCGGGGTAGAGGATAGATGTAACATTACCTACCGCGTCCTAATCAAAGGTCATTGCATAGCGTTGCCGTCTATGGTGCGGCTGAGTGTGGTCAGGCGGTGGCGGTTGTTGTAGGTGTAGGTGCTCGAGATGTTGCTCGCTGAAGCAAGGTCGCCTGTGCGTCGACCAGCGAGATCGTAGGTGAAGGTGGCATAGGTGCCGTCTGAATACGAAATGCGGGTCAGTAGACCTCGCTCATCGTAGGTGAAGTTGGTTACGGTACCGTTTGTCTCTGTCAGCTTTTGTCCGGCGTTGTTGTAGCTCGGCCTCTACTGTTAGCCAAAGAAAAGGCCGAGGGCATTCCCTCGGCCGCATACGGCGCTCCCTCTTTGGTGAGCAGAGGAGAATACCCCTTATCCCAAGTAATCAGAGCTCTGATGTAGGCCAGGCGGGAATCGAGGGGCGCCTTAGCCCTACGATCTGTTCTTCTTCTCAGTTAGGTAAGCGTCTATAGCCCTAGACGCAACACCGTCGAGTCACCCTGGTACGCAAAAGGCGTACGGTTCCTTATGGTCTTTAAAGAACTCCGGCAGCCCGTCCTTGTAGGAGTCGTCAATAGCAATGCACGTAATGTCATGGTTCTTAATATCTTGTCTTGTAAAGGTGGTGAACTGAGTTCTAAAATGCAGTTTTCCCAGGAAAGGATCTGACTCTACCGACTTGTCCATATCAATATACTCCAGCCCACCGACTATACCTGCATCGGGTACCTGATCCCCCACCCAGTTGTATAGGCCTACCCTAATATCTTCGCCAGTGTATCCCTGACTGAGATATTGGCGTACCTGCAGCACACGCCATAAGACATACTTCTCCTTGAAATCAACTGGTGTGTTTTGATGAGTAATCTTATAAGCCAGCAGGGCACCTGTGGGCCAGGGCGACTTCCATAACCAGGATGGTTTACGCACCTTCTTGGCTTCGGGTACCGGTGACTGTAGAGTTTGCTTAAGCTTTTCAAGCTCGGCCGCTCGTTTTTCATAGTTCCTCTCATTCCCAGGTCTATTCCACCTGAGTAGATCCTTTTCAATGAATGCGAGGGCTTGTTCTTTTACATGCTCCAAAAGCCTACCCTTATTCCACTGCGTCAGCGCCAGAGCAAACCAGAACACAGGCTCCTCTGCTGTGTCCTTCACATCAGAGTGTTTCTCTATGACTATGCGTGTGGATTCTTCGTTTGTTGTGCCTGCAGCAAGCTCCGCTAAATAGTCGGCGCGCACATCAGAGGCTAAATCGTCGGAGAATATGGCAGGACCAAATGTTGCCATTACATTTCACTCCTTTGTTAGTCCAAACCATATGTTATCCGAAATATAGTACCCTGCCAGTCCGAGTGCCCTACTAGTCTCGTCCGCAAATCCCGTTAGATTGCCTCTGGCGATTTCTCTGCGTGCGTTAACCAGAGCATCAAGCGTATAGACTGATATTAAGGTCTG
>JAGXSS010000028.1 GCA_018334055.1 Peptococcaceae bacterium | reverse complement strand
CACGTTGCTGTATTTATCAAAAGTTATCATACGCATCAATCCCCTTATAAATCATTTACCAATTCTATTTCCAGAGCAGTAGGCTTGCGCCATTTCTTTGTTCGCTTTCCATCAATCCACTCATGAACATGTAATGTTTCATGACTCCAAGGTTTATTATGGTCTGTCAGATCGATGTCTAATCTCGCGTTGCCATCATGGCCAAAATACCTTCTCTGTATAATCTTGCCGCTTTCATGTTTTAAATCCACCACAGCATCAGGAAATGCTTTTCTGGGGACACTTCTGCCCTCTATGGTTATTATACCAGTCTTGCTGTTAATATCAACCACTTTCCCAAGCTTCAAACTGTCGATATAAGCTTCATACTGCTTTATCATGCCGGCATCCCTACCAACCGGCCTTGTTCCTGCTTTTTCGTAAGTCTTTTTTAGGCGTTCTGCTGCTTTTACCTTTTCGACCATCGGCGCATTTTCGCTTAACAGCACCTCCCGCGCCCTTTTTCTATTGGTCGCAATTGTCACCTTGTCCCGCGCATCCTTGTATGCCTGCATCTCCGCTTCGCTCTGTGGAGGTGGCGGCTGGTTGCTGAACCGCTCCATAGCCGCCGCGTTATCATCAAGCTCGCGAACATAAGGGTGAACTGAATGGCGACAATGCGGGTGTTTAGGAATCCGCACCTCGTCAGTGTACCTTGGATACCGCTTATCCTCACCGCTGATGCTGTATGCCCTGCCCTGAATCACGGCGCAAAGCGGACAGGTTGGGTAATGCTGCGATATCTGCACCAAGTCAAGCCCAAACTCCCGGCAGGTGTTGAGTGTTGCCACGCTGGCCGCCTCCCTGGTGGTGGTGCGGGCCACCATCTCAGCGTAACTGTCCAGCCGCCACCTGCGACCCGCTCTGTCAATCATCGCTGTCTGTCCCTGGTCAACGAGCCGCCGGATGACCTCTTTTTTCATATCCCGGACAGTGGCCCCTGCCGCATATTTCCGCGCTGTCGCTTCAAGCCCTACCCTGCGAAACATGTCTTGTGTCTGTCGGCCTACAAACTGCGTAGCGTCTCTTAAGTTGCCGCTCATGTTTTGTGCTATCACATCTATGGCCCGCCGGTGGACTTGAGCGAATTCAGGCGTTTCGGCTACAGCTATCCCAACCCCCATCAGAAAAGCCGCTGTGGTTGCCGTAGCCTGGCTATATGATTGCCCAACTGTTTGCGCAATCCACTGGTCGGCATGCTGGTCGAGTTGTCGCAAAACAGCCTGGATGTCCAGCATTAAGTCTTTGTGATACCGTGTCCATTGCCCTTTGGCATCCTTCTCGACGATAATGCGCAGCACTTCCTCAAAACCCTGCCGGTATATCCCGATTAGTTGCTGGATCTGCCTTTCTACATCGAAAGCCATTAACTACCACCACCGCCCTGGCCCTCACCGCCCTGCTGCTGCTCAAGATTAGGGCGGAAGATAAGCGGTGCTTCAGCGTTCGCCTCGGCGGTTATCCGGATCAGCTCCTCTTTCAGTGTATCAGCCTCATACTGGAACAGCCGCTTGAGCGCCGTCTCCCGGCTGATAAGACCGCTCTGCACTAGGATACTGTGGATTTCCGCTTGTTCTTTATCGTCTCCAGGCAAACCATCCTGCCAGGCAATATCGATTGATTCAAACTTAACCGCCCCGCGCATTCCTTGGGCTGCTTCCAACTCTGCGGCTAATTTCAAGACTTTCTTCAGCGCAGGGTCAAAGCGCATTCGTAACCTGTTCACTTTAGCAAGCGGCGCAAGCATTAATCGTCTTAATGCTGTGCCACTTTCAGCCATACCAGACTTGAGCTGTCCGAATGCGGCCGCTGAGGTTTCGCTTAACACATATAGCTGCTCCATCAGCAAGTCAATCTGTTTGAATGCTGCCTCCAGCTGCCCGTCCCAAGTAAAATAGCCGGGCGGGGTTTCACCCTGCCCCACGGGGAAATATTTACCGCCACCCCTGAATAACCACTCGCCGGTTTTTGAGTCTTGGACCAGTGCCGCATCCGGCCCATACATATTCGGATCGGCGTGTTTGTCCAGTATCCGGCTGATCTGCGCTACCCGAATTTCAAGTTCCTGGATGAGGCTATCTAAGTCAATGTAGTCGTCCTTTCCCATTATCCTATCGCTGGTGAGAACGTTATTGACCGGAACAATAAGAAATTCATCAACGCCGGTACTGATTTCCGTCTGTTCTTTTACCGCATCGATTTTACCGTCTTTCAGGTACTGCGTCGTTGTCGTGATTTTTCCTTTTTCATGCAGTTCGGTCTTCAGATACTGCCGCTTATGGCGCCGTCCGAACATGCCCATCTCTTCGACTTCGTACACATACGCAAGCACTTGCGCCAATGTTTCGCGGATGTTGTCGGCCGCAACAACTAAATACCAAATGCCCGGTTGCTGTGTTTCGATAATCGCCCTCTGGTCAAAGCGTATCTTAAACAGCCCTGTGCCGTAGCGCGAAACGTCCAAGGCAACTTCGTAAGCTGTATTATGCAGCTGATTGTCCTGGGTGAGGCGTTCCAGAGTCGTTTGCTCAGGACTGTTTTTGTTGCCTGCTGTTATCCGCGGCGGCTCACCCAAGAGCAGGTCCGCGAAGAGTGTCGATAGCCGCTTATGCCAGTTTAAGATTATCTCCAGCGTGGCCTGCTGGTCGTCCCGCAGAAGTTTAACCCACTGCGCGAACACCTGCTCATGCTTGCCCTCAAAAAGAAGGCGGTTCTGGTTATACCTGGATAGTCTTTCTGCCTCATCGGGCGGCGGCCAGGTATTGCCTGCTTTTAAAAAATCAAGTGATGTCAGCAATCATAACACCGCCCTTTCACCAGCCACTTGGTTTTTCTACCGGGCTTCTCTTGATGTTTATCATGTCGTCTTCCAGCCCATAGCGAACACTATCGATGCTGTGATTATCCTTATCAGGAAACTGGCTTTTTACGATTCCGCCATAACCAGTTTCCAGTGAATAGTTTATGAACTCCCTTGCCGCAAGTGGACACCGTTCCGGGTCAATTATGATCGCCTCCAGGTCTTGCAAAAATTTGATACCAAATTCTAAGCTGCCCGGACCTTTCTTTGCCCCCTTGATTTTCATGCCATAGCTTCTCAGTTCCGCTATGCTTTTTGGCTCCGCGCTGTCCGCAATAGTCCATACGTCATTGTATCTTTGGGTTTTTTCCCAAAGCTGCCGATTAAATAGATTGAGGCCGTGGGTCTCAGCAAACAGATATAACCGCCGGCGCATCCGGTCATAATACATCCGCTCAAAGACCAACGGATCTACTGCATAACCAAAATCTAAGCCCTGGCGAATGTGGTCAAAGACAGTTATTTCCTCATCAGCAATTTTCCGTAGCTCCACGTTGGTGAATACTTCGAGACCAGTTCCGACTTCCTCCCCCAGGTATTCATGACGATACGCTGCTTCATTGACTCTTTTCAAATGTTCGGCATCAGCCAAGAACCGCTCGCCTAACCATTCCGGCGGTACGTCCAGATATGTTGAGTGATGAACTCTCCGGCCAGTCTTCGGCTCCTTCGCCCCTTGATTCACCCAGCTGCGTCCTGACCTTGGCGGGTTGTAGCTATAAAAAGAAATCCGCTTTTTATTCTCTCCCCGAAAAAGGGACTGGAGAATGTTGCGGATTTCATCTGCGCCAGTAAACTGGTCAAGCTCTTCAAACCAAGCATACTTGATATAACCGCGCCCCAGATTAAAAGACCTTGTTTTTTTAGGATTATCCGCCGCCTTAAACACGATCTTCTGAGCGGTGGGACAGTAGATGATTTGCATCGGGCTGACCTGGAATTTAAACAGGTGTGCTATTCCCATCTTGCTTGCTGTCCACTCGAACTGACCAAAAACAGTGTCACGCAATTCATTCTGATATCGCCGGAATATCACAGCGTTTGCTTCTATGTCCTTTATCATCCCCAGCAATATTTGTACGCTAACAAAGGTTGATTTCGTCGACCCGCGACCGCCTTTTAGCCATACCTCATCAAAAATATCTTGCTTAAGCTCGCCGTGTAGCTTATAAAAGCTGGGGGCAATAAGTGAGGTCAACTTGACGTTCATAGCTACTGACCTTCTCCGTTTTCCTCCCCACCAATGTCATCCACTATCTTCACCGACACTTCTCCCGATAGCCTCAGACTATCGCTAAATAGTCCAATATGTTTACCGATGAGCTCAAGAGCTTTAATCTTGTCGTAAGTCTTTATCTCACGTTCAACGATGTTTCCCGCTTCGGTGGGGATAGTTTTAACCTTAATGCTGGCAATGGCGGCTGTGTCATCCCTATTGGCGTCACAACGAACGGCGGCCTCGTCCATATTGATTACGTCAGTAGCGTTTAAAAATGCTACTTTTGCCAACTCATTGAGGACACGGTCCTGAGTGATGCCAGTGCGGCGCGATCTGGCTGCCAAGGCTTTCTCGATAGCTTCTTTTACCCTACTTTTCCCTATTAGCCCCGGGCCGATTTTATCAGCATTTTTTATACTATATTCTGCACGGATAGCAGCTTGTGTAGCATTTAGATCAATTAAATACTCTTCGACAAATCTTTGCTGCCTTTTTGTCAGTGCCACCGTTCTCACTCCCTAACTCCATCAAGAAGCAACTAACACAAAAAACCCGCCTCTCGGCAGGTTCCCTTTATAGCATCTTACCACAGAAAGTACTCTCATTCCTGCCAACTTTCTGCCAAAATTAACCCCATCTCAACCGCCACCATACCAACAAGTTCTCTGCGCAACCGGAAATATGTTCTATCGCTTATTGGTATATCGCTACGGACTTTTTGCCAGGGTAGTGCCTGCAAATATTTCAACACAAATAGCTGTCGGTGCTCATCGTTTAATCTACTCAGCGCCCGGTCAATTGCACATATGTTGTCGGCCATTTTTTTCAGAACTCTGCTTGTCAAAAGCCTTGTAACTTTTTGGGCTGTAGGGTCGCTGATCTGCCCCAATTTTGAAATAGAGGCGACCTCAATCAGCGCAGGCCTGTCTTCCAGTATATCTTCCCTTAGCTCCTGTATTTCTTTTTTTGTTTGTTCGTAGCCATATAATTCATACTCGACATACCTAAAGACCGCCCGCGGAATTTTCATTACTAGCCTCCCACATGCTTGAAATTGGTCTCCCGCAGATAAGTCTCCACATCATCAACGCTCCTGGCAACGATATACTCACCACCGTGCGCAAGGATTGCGCAGCCAAATGCGGCCTGCTCGGGAGATTGTTTACTGCGCGGATGCGGCGTTTTTACTTCTATCCACAAAGACCGCCCAGCCTTAACCGCATACAGGTCAGCAACCCCTTTGTGTGATAGCGCTGACTGATGAATTTTAAAGCAGTACCATTTGTGCCACCCCATGTAGTCGCGTATCGCTCCTTGGACGTCAGCTTCACTCACCGCTTTGACCTGCCTTCCACTCTAAAGTTTCTGCCATCGCCTGCCCGCAGTGTAAGTCCGCTGCTGAAACCGTAACCCGGTATCTGCCGGTATATATCACCGTGAAGTACTCCGTCACCGCCTCTACCGTGCCCGTGTACCGCATAATGCGGCGGTGGCCTCTGGTGCTGTCCCGCATCGTGACAATTACCTTGTCGCCAGGTCGGGGGTGTTGAAAGATATTTTCCTTGTGGCTTGGGGAACCAATCGCCCCACCGACAATTACTCGCTTAGTCATCATACCACCTACTCTGCCTTACCCCCGATAACTGCGCCTTTCGCTCGATATGCCCGGGACATTTATAAACAGCAAAGCTCAGCCGCTCATACATAATGCAGGCCCTGTGATCCAAAGCGTACCAGCCGCAGATGTTGAGCTTATAACACTCATCGCCGCATGGCTCACCCTGCACCTTATGGCGGTATGGATTGCTGCAGTCTCTGTTCAGCGATGTCTTACACATTCCCCCGGTGCAGGCGCGGCAGGCTGCTAAATCATACGCGGCCATCTCCAGGTCAGGCTCCCGGTCCCGCAGCTGCTCCTCACTGAAGCTGTATCTCTCAAAGCGGGCCAGGATGTCGCTAAATTTTTGTTTTAGGCTTTGGTTGGCAGTTAACAATTTTTACTTGCCTCCCTCAACGAGCTTTAAATTCTGTCCCTCCGCGATTTGTCTAATCGCCCGTTTTAACCCATCCGGCAGGACCATCTCTTGTTTGTCTCTTTTTGTCAGCATCTCATACATCTTGACAAATTGCCCTCTGGTCACACCAAGCTCTTCCCCGGTGCAGATTTCCTGCCAGCCGATTATTTTGGCAACTTCTGCCGCCCTGTCACTCATGCTCGCCAGCGCCTCTTGCGGTTTGTAGTAGCCGTAATTTTTAATCGCCCGCATCACCTCACCCCAAGCTTCCGCAGCGTCTTTATTGCTAGGGTCCTGCAGGATTTCCGCAATCTGTTTGCGCACATCAGAGATTGTCGGCGGATGAGGGCTTTCGAGAATCAATTTTTTGACAGCCGTCTCAATTACCGCAAAGGGGATGTCTCGGAGCAGCTCCGTCCACAGGTCTATCTGCAGCCTGGTCTCATCCCTGTCTTGGCTGACATAGAACCGTGGATACGCCGTTTTAAATATCGCAAACAGCTTGATTGTCTCTGACCGCTCCACTTGCTGCGACCTCCTCGTCGTATAGCTCCTGCAGCAGGCCCAGGGATGATTTTTGCCTGCCGGGCTGTGCTTCCCGTTTGTTTTTCAGCACCTCGTCCGCTACCCAGCTCAAGATGGCCCGGTAATCGCTTTTGTAGCGTTTCCCGGTGCTGCCCTTGTAGTTATCGAGCTTCTCGACCATTCGTGCGGTGTCCGCCGCTCCATAAGTGCTGACAAGCCTATTGTGTTCAGCATTGGTCATGGAGACGAATTCAGCGCATTGGACCTTGACGGTGTGTGTCTTGGACGAAGCATTGGACTCTTGAGTGTGCTTCGTGCTTGACGCATTGGACCCTTGGGTGTCCACTTTTTCGTTTTCGGCGTATTTTTCACACAAAGGCGGGGTATCTTTTTGTACTTTACTTTCCTTTACTTTCTCTTTACTTTTCTTTACTTTACTTTGTCGATTATCGCTATCATTTAACGGTGTTTCCTCCGCATTAATACGAGTAAATACGGTAATAATACTAGTTAATTCCGGATTATTGTTTAGAAGGCAGTATTCTTGTATCATCACAATATTTTTTCGGCGACACTCTTTGCAGATTTTGAGATACTGTTTTTGGATTCCACGAGAGGTTAGTATCCCATATTTTTCGTATAAGTTTTTGTTTAGTATGTCGCGGTCAAAACACCTGTTTATTACTGTATTAACTACAGTTAATTCTTCATTTACTTGCCTAGCAAACAACATTAATACATCACTATCCCACGGCGCATAGTAACCGTTGGCATATATTTTTTGCCAAATGCTCGTAAGGATTCCCAGTCCGGCCGCGCCAAATTCCGCGACTATCAGCTCAACCTTGTCTTCATATTTTGTAACCAGAGGAAAGTATTCTAAACCCTCTTTTGTTGGCCGCGACATCTCTTCACTCCCCGGCTCATCTCTCGTTAAAACAGCGCCAGCTGCTTGTTTTCTTTTCCATCCTCAATACATGTTTCCATCTTCTTAATCTCTTTTTTGCTCGGTTTTTTGTTGCTGCCCTTCACCGCCGCGCATCTCCAATCCAGCCTTCGTAAACAAAGCCGTCGCAATCTTCACATAGATCGCGGTTCTCATTCATAAACATCCAACACACTTCACAAAAGTACAGGGTATATATGCCCCCGTCCCCTGCGCAGATTTCAGCGTGGACTTCGCTTCCCGCCGGGATTTTCTCACAGCAACCGAAGCAGCGGTGGTCTTTGCGGGTCTTGACTATCTTCTCGCGGATTAAAACGGGAATAATCTTCATGATATCACCTCCACCTTGCTGCCTTCCGCAGTCTTCCGCACAACGATCTGCTGCGGGAAGAACTCCTTCAACTCGTCAATATGTGTCACCACTATCACGAGTGAGAAGTCTTCTGCGATGATATTGATCGCCTCGGTAAAGGCGGTACGGCCCGCTGCGTCTAAGCAACTTGCGCCTTCGTCAATCACCAGAACCTCAATCTTCGCCCCGGCCCGCTTGGCCAGAAACTTGCTGATCGCCAGCCGGATGCCTAGATTAACCTCAAACCGCTCCGCTCCGCTCCAGCCCTCGTATGGACGTTCCCCCAGCTCGTCTGAAACAACAATGTCCAGGGTCTCGCTGATGTTTCCGGTGGTCTTAGCTTCCTTCTGCGTCTCAAAGCGGATCTCCATCCTCCCGCCGGTTAAGCGGGATAGCAGGTCATTGGCCAATATCTCCACTTCCGGCAGGGCATTCTCGATAATCAGGGCCGGAATCCCCGCTCTGCCGAAGGCCTTCGTAAGCTGGGCGTACCAGTGTTCTTCCTGAGCAAAAACCTTGAGTTCGTTTTCCAATACAACTTTCTGCCCAGCCTTGGCGTCCAGGTCTTTAAGGCGGGAGCTTACGGTCCCCAGCTTGATGCCGGTATCCTGATCCAGTTCTTGGACTTCTTTCAGCTGCCTGCGGGCGCCGAAAAAGATGGATTCGGTTTTACGGAGCTCCGCTGCAACTTTCTCTATGTCAGCCAGGCCGATGTTTATAGAAACAAGCTCTGCCCGCAATTCTTTTTGGCGCTCCTGCAACTCGTCCGCCTGCTGCTCGATGCCGGCCATATTCTCTTCAGCCTGATTCAACTCTGGCAGAACTGCAGTCCATTTCTCCAGCGCCGATACTCGCTCACGCAACCGGCGGTGCTCAGCTTCATCGTATTTAACAGCGTCACGAGCAGTACAAGCCTTTTGCCAAGCGGACACGTGCGGATTTTTCTGCTCCCGTAACTCTTTTAGCCGGGAATCAAGGACTGGAATTTCGGCTGCGGCCTCTCTTGCGGATTTGAGCAGCTGACAAATTTCTTTTTCATTCCCGGAACAGGGAACTTTTTCAAGTAGCTCCGCTTGCCGTCGCTTCGATTCCAGGCTGCTTTTAATGCTGCAGATTTCACTTTCTTGTTCACGATCGAATTTGGCCACCTGCCGCTCTAGCGTTTCGCAGTCACGCGACAATTGCCGTTCCCTGGTGGCCTTATCATCGCACGCTGCGATTTGTTTTTTGTCTTGCTCCAACTCTTTGGCTTTTGTCCTGATTTCGTCTCCGCGGTCGATGATTTTTTGCAGCCGCTCCCGTTTTTGTTCTAAGCCAGAAAGCCGGCTATCATTGGAAGCAAGCTCGCTATTAATTTTAGTCTGACGACCGCGTAAATCTTCGCTGCGGGCAGCTTTGACACGTAAATCAGAGACAATCTTTTCCTGATTTTCCAGGTCAATTTCCAGCTGATTAATACTCTCCCGCGACGCCTTTTGTTCGCCTTCCAAGCGCTGCTCCTGCTGCTTTAGTTCCCCGTAACGCGACAAATCGGCATCAATGTTATCTATGGCCGCTCTCTTGATTGCAGCTTGATCCCGGTATCCCCGGGCCTTGGCCTTCGCCGTCTCTTGTAGCTGGTCGTAGATGTCCAGCCCCAGGATCTGACCGAATATCTCCATCCGCTTGCCCGGTGTAGCCTTGGTCAGCCGGTCAGCCTCGTCCTGGAGTATGACGCAGGAACTGACGAAGGTTTCGTAATCCATCCGGAGTAAGTCGCGGATTTTGTCCTGCGTCTCTTTCATGGTGGCGCCTGACAATGAGATCCACCCAGAACAGCCCTGTTTGGCCAGCTCCAGGGTGCTCTTGCCCTTACCCCTGTTCGAGCGGGTCCGGATAACCCGGTAGACCTCGTCTGCCAGGGCGAACTGCAGCTCGCCTATTGCTTGCTCTTGGCCTTGGCGGATATAGCGATCGATATCCTTATAGCGGCCTTCGCCGTACAAAGAGAACGTGATTCCATCCACAAGGGACGACTTGCCGCTGCCATTGTGTCCTAACAGGGCCACCAATCTCAAACCCTGAAAATCAATCTCCGTATTACCGTAAGACAAAAAATTGTTTAAGTTAAGCTTGGTTGGTTGCATATCACAAGCTCACCTCCCCGGTAAGTATCTCCGCCCGCTTCACGAGCTCAGCCTGCTCCTCCTCGGGCACCTGGTTGACCTGGCACCATAAGCTCAGGGCATCCACCGGTCGGAGCTCCGACGTGGCTTCAGCAGCCCGCTGGGTGCGGTTGGAACGCCGGATTTTTGCCTCAATCCCCTGGACATAGAAAGCGCCTAGTTGGTAGAGCTCCCGCATGACCTGCGCCTGGCTTATTTGCCTGGCACCGGCCTCGGTCACCTCGTAGCGGACCCGGACAATGGCATCTGCTCCCGGGGAACGCACCATGTCTTCTCCGTTAGTTGTCAGAGAATAGCTAACGTCCCTTAATACCTCAACCGCTCCGTCAGGGTCGTTATCACGCCAAGGCAAATCCAGCGTCCAGTACTTCCGTGATGGTGTTTCAATAAATCTGTTGCTAATGTTGTCATAGGGCAGATCGGGTTCTATTTCGTGTATCCAAAATCCAGGAGTGATTTGCTCCTCGTTGAAGCTCAGCCGTTCGGGAGAACCGCAGTAGAACGTCGGCACGGTCAGCCCCTGCACCTGCTGCGCTTTGTGAATATGCCCCAGGCATACCAGGTCGAACCCAGCTCCTTCGATAGCCGCCTTAGTCAGGACCGGCTCGTGTTGCATCAGCAGGTCCTCGAAGCCCTTATCAGCGCCAGCGCAGGTAATATGCGAAAGCAGAATCTTCGGATGATACTCGCATTGTGCGGCCAGCCCAAGAGTTAACTCGGTTACCCGGTCGGTTATCAGCTGATGTAGCTCGTGCGCGGGGATCTTGGAGTATTCTTCCCGAGAAGCGATTGTAGAACGGTTGATCCCGGGAAGGCAAACAACCGAAATGATCAGTCCATCCCAGTAAACCTCCTTAATCCCTGGGGACGTAAAGATATGGACCTCTAAGATGCGCATCTCCTTGATCAACTCATAAGCAGCGATAGCATCATGGCTAGGTGTGCCGCTGATGACCACTACAGGAACCCCGGCCTCGGAGAAACGGCGCAGCCACCTGACAGCCGCGGCGATCTCCACCGATGCCCGGTCCAGAAAGACACGGGCATCTTTGAATAGATCCCCGGCTACCAGAACCAGATCGCAGTTCTCTTCGATGATCCGGTCGGCCATGAAATCAGCGACACGGCAGATATCATCAAACCGGGAAGAAGGGGATGGGCCGGCGTAGCCCATCCCAAAGTGGAGATCAGCGCAATGCGCAATTTTAATCGTCATCTTCCGCCACCTGCCTTCTGGCCGGCCGTTTTCTTCTCCTGCAAACCGGCTTCCTTTTGGCAAGACACGCAAAGCTTTTTACCGTACCGTTTTTGGCTGTAGTCGGCTATTTGCTGCGGGGTCCAGTCCTTTTCGATCGCAATAATCTGGTCGCAGCCTTGGCAGACAATAGCGTTTTTGAACATATCATGCTGCCCAGGGTCATCTGTTACGGCTTGCCCTTCCCAGGGAGGACCGACATCGTTCCCTCCGTCACCTTCGCCGGTCCAGGGCAGGTTATCAACAACATCAGCCGTAACATCCGCATCTATAACGGCGCCGCTCGCGTTGAACCGCTCCTCACGCTGGTCAACATCGATCGGCTGCCCAAGGAGCTGCTGCGGAGCCTGGAGTTGGTGGACGGCGGATTGACCGAACAGGTCGGACGTGGCCCGGATGCCTGCCTCGGCCATAGCTTTGCGAACCTCAGGATCGCTGTAGTCAGGCGCAAAGTCTACGGTCGGCACCGCGAAGGGCTTCTTCAGCTCTGCTGCCGAATACTGATGCTTGACTGACAGCAGCGCCCGCACCACCCGCAGCATGGCCCCGGTCTCGGCCCGCATCAGCTTGTTCTTTTTCCACTGGATCATGTTTTTGCGGGTTTTGGCCTCCGCCCACTCCTCGGGAGCAAGGCCATCCCGCTGTTCAGGTTTCAATTTTTTGGCTGTTTCCAGGTTAGTATCGTAAGTCTCAGCCTCCACCACTTCCAGATCGATCTCTTTGGTGGCCTTAAGCGGGATCCACTCACCCGAGGGCTTGCGCATGGCCCCCACAGCCTGGTATAGGACATAATCTTTGCCGGCCGACAAAACTCTGGTTTCTGCCCAGTTCCAGACGATACCGGCAGCGGTCGACAGACGCAAAACAGCCGTTTTGGAAAGGGACAATACATCCTCAAAATTATTGCCTACCTTTTTGCTGCCCACCTTAAAAACATCCCCTGCCTCGGGATCCGGGTTAATCTTTACCTCCTCCACCCGGATTCGGTGGAAGGGCGATATCTGCTGCATTGTGACAGTTGGGAAAAGGACGTTGCAGCGTCCTTCATAATCTTTAAGTTGAATAAGGGAAGTGCTTTTTTCTTGTATCATTTGACTTGTAATCCTCCTTCATAGCTTTGTAACACTGCTCGCTCTCCATCCACTGCCCCGCCGCCATAAGGACGCACCCGGCCAAAACTACCGCCCCTGCGATCAGATACCCATCGCCGGGGGAATCCGCCCCCGTCGCACCGAGCAGCATAACCAAGAAGCCGGTGAGCATGATTTTATCAGCAAGTTTTCTCATAACTGTTCTCCTCGTTTTTTATCTTTGCCGCCCCGCCGCCTGCAGCCGGTAAGCCTGACCACACGACCGGCATATTTTCGTATGGTCTGTTTCTCTGGTCGCGCACGGGGCAGCAGTTTACATCTGTCCGCGATTATGCTATAGTAGGAGTGTGATGTTCACCGCTTCGGCGGTTTTCTTTTTTTAGCTCCGCCCGGATCTTCTTTGTCCACCCCAGATACATCGGCTCGCACCGCCGGCAGATCGCGCCTGCCGCCATCCGCCCGCACATCTCGCAGCGCTGCAGGTAGACCACATTCGGCGTCTGCAGGCGCCGCAGCCAGGCTTGGAATTCGCGGTTCTTGCCGATGTAACTCGTTAAGATTTTCATCCCTTAACCCTCCTTTCTGAGCGTAAAATATTGCCTTATGACATCGCCTTGAAACTGTGCGAAACTTTTGTAATCCTGAATCGCCTGCCGATAATACGGATTATTAAATGTTCCGTCACAGTGTATACACACCACGAACTCATCTTCCCGCTTGTCGTAAGAGGAATACATGCTCTCGTGACAATAAGGGCAATCCCAGCGGTTCATGCTTTTCCCTCCTCTCCGGATAACCCATCTTCAGTCTCCTTTCTACCCCGCCAAGGGCATAATTTCTTTGATGCTGATACCCTGCCGCAAGGCGAAGAACTTTAACTCGCCGATCCGCTTCTCCAGCTCCACCGCTTCTTTCAGGATACCTTCAAACTCGTCTACTTCGTTCCGCTTAAGCTCCCCATCCGCGGCAATCCTGATCAGTTTGTCCCGCAGCCGCTCCACATCCGCAAATTCCTTCAGCACTCTTAGCACCGTCACCGCGAAGGCCGGTCTGTCCAGCGAATGTGCAAGCACCTGCCCGATTGGGCACACTTTCGCGCAGTAATCCGCAGGCAGCGCAGGCTCACGGTACACCTCCGCCATGCGCATCACCACGTCCGGCGGCGCGATGGTCTTGTGACACTCATAGTCAGCAAGCGTCCTGGTGCCGATATAAAGCCGGTGGGCGGCTTCCTCTCTGCTTAGGCCGACTACGTTTCGTGCTTCTTTCAGCATTGTTTAAATCTCCTTTCCGGTTCAGAATTAGGCTATAAGTATCTGCGCTTACCGCTGTCGTAGACATACTGACGGCCCCGGTTATCGACATGCACCTGGCACGTATTAGCCAGGTAGATACGTTCAACTCTGTCTTCGCACTCTGGACAGTATCCGCCGCCGCTGTCAGCGTTATCGCAACCCGGAGAGATGCACTTATAAGCGCTCTTTGACAATCTAACTTACCTCCTTTTTCGGTTTATCGAGCAGCTCAAATATTGATACGCCTAAGGCTACAGCGAGCTTTTCGACTGTGCGAACGGTAGGGCTTTTTTTGCCTGCTTCAATGGCTCCTATGAATGGCTGAGAAAGGCCAGCCTTTTCAGCCAGTTCCGCCTGGCTCAATCCCTGGGTGGCCCGAATTTCTTTAAGTCTTTGCGGTAATGTTTTCATTTAGACACCCCCCTTCTTTAATTATAACTATGGTTATATGTTTGTCAATACTATAATTATAATTTTATCAGGCAAGCGAATGCTTTATAATAACTTTAGTTATGACACTTAAGGAGCGCTCCATGAACGTTAGCCACCGTATAACCGAATTAAGAGAAACTGTTGGCTGGAGCAAGAATCGGCTGGCTAAAGAATCCGGCCTTTCTCAGGCTTATATCAGCCAACTGGAAGCCGGCCAAAAGGAACCGACAACTTCAACACTGTTTAAACTTTGTTCCGCACTTAATATCTCTTTGGTGGATTTCTTTACGGTCAACGGTTCGACTATGCCTCCCGACCTGCGCCGACTGCTCCACCAGGCCGAATCCCTTACCCCTCCCCAGCGTGAAAAGCTTGCCGAGTTTATTAAGAGCCTAAAATAACCCCTCGAAGGAGGAGACCTCGCAATGTTCGATAAGAGCGTAAAGCTGGATATACCCTGCCCTGAATGCAACCACACTGTTAAACTTTCGATCAGAGAGATTGAGCGAAACCCCTCTTATGCTTGCCCTAGATGCCAAAATACCATCAACCTGGATGCACGCAAGTTTACCAAAGAATTAGGAAAAGCCGAAAAGCAATTAAAAGACATGTTCAAAAAATTCAAGTAGCCATCTTCTCCGTTCCGATTTCCAACTTAAAATTGTTTATGTCTTCAATTTTTAAAGCCAGGGCAATAGCAAGATCTTCTACTTCTTTTAGCAGCTGAAAAAAATCTGTTAGGTTGCTGGTGACTTTAGACTTGATCTCTAGCTTGGGATACATAGCTCTCCCTCCTCGTCAGTGATTGAGGTGATGGTCTCGCACTGGGCGGCAAACCACTCCGCTGCGCAGTCGTCGCCGCAGAAGATGGCCTTTGTTGGCGGGAAGACCGTGGCCGGCGCGTTAATTACGGTCTCGCACATTCTGCAAATGTTTGGATAATGCATGCCCTGGTATACGATAACTTCTACGGTTTCATATTCCTGGTTGTATAAAGCGCTCTTTGACAATTAACTTACCTCCTTTTCTCCTGATTTGAGCATCAACCCACTTCTCAAGGGCCTGCCGCGGGATGCGGACATACCGGCCAAACCTTATGGTCGGAATCTCCCCCCTCTTGGCCATGTCGTATACTTTAGACTTTTTTAGCCCCAAGTGCCTGGCCGCTTCGGGGACGGTAAA